>NZ_JAMZEE010000030.1:0-51351 GCF_024704895.1 Bacteroides muris (ex Fokt et al. 2023)
AGTATGGAGTACCTTGACCGCCCCGTCGACGTCCGTGTGTCGACCGACCGCATCCGTGAGTTCGCGCATGCCTCGGGACAGGTGTATCTCTGCGCCTACAACTATTATAAATGGGAGCCTGTCGCCGTGGGGTGCCGCACCGATACGGCCTGCCTGTTCCGGCAGGTGGGAGGCGACAACATCTTCATCGTGGCGGATTCTCCTGCGGCAGGGCAGCTCCGCTTCCTCACCGCCCCGTTCCATGCGGATGCACACGGGCATGTGCGCAAGTTCATCCCCCGGCCGGAACGGACGCAGGCATTTACGTTCCCGAAACGGAAGAGGCTGCTCAAACGGCCCTATACGCTGCACTACTGGGATGTGGAGAAAGCCGCGTTCTCACTGTTGGAATACAGCAGCACTGCCGACTCTACCCAAAGCTATACAAACATACCGGAGAATGCACTGCTGTGGTTCACCGTGCCCGACCGCATCGTCAACCAGCGGGTGTTCTTTCTGGAAAACGACAGTGTGATAACCATGAACCTGATAAGATAGGAGGAGAGATGGAGGAAGGGAAGAAGCAGGGATCCATGAGGACGTGGCTGGAGAGGCTGACGAACATCGCTTTCGGGGTTTGTGTGCTTGTGGTGGTCTATTGTGTGCTGCAAGTGTTTGTGGTGACCTCCTTCAAGATTCCCAGCGACTCGATGTCTCCCACCTTGCTGCCGGGCGATTATGTGCTGGTTGACAAGTGTTCGGCAGGCGCACGCCTGTTCGACGTGCTCGACGCGGTGGAAGGGAAAGAGGTGGACATACACCGTCTGCCGGGCTGGAGGAAGTTCCGCAGGGACGATGTGCTGGTGTTCAACTTCCCCTATCAGCCGGGACGTTGGGACAGCATCGCTTTCGATGTGATGCGCTATTATGTGAAACGTTGCGTGGCCGTTCCGGGCGACACCTTGGCAATCAGGAAAGGCTATTACCGGATTGCGGGCCATGGGGGGAATATCGGCTTTCTGCCTGCCCAGAAAAGCATCGCCATGCTGCCCGACAGCGGGGCTACGGGGGTACAGATGGAAACCTTTCCCTGGGACAAGCGTTTGGGGTGGACGGTGAAGGAGTTCGGTCCTTTTCCTGTTCCGGCCCGTGGGCAGACGGTCGGGATGGATTCCACTTCGTGGCGGCTTTACAGGCAATTGGTGGGCTGGGAACAGAAAAAGAGGTTGCGTATAGATGCGGAAGGTCATGTCTTTCTGGGTGACAGCCTGATACATGAATACCGCTTTCGGGAAAACTATTACTTCGTGGCGGGCGACAAGGCGGAGAATTCGCAGGACTCCCGTTACTGGGGGCTGCTGCCCGAACCGTTTATCGTGGGGCGTGCAGTGAGGATATGGAAATCGGTCGAACCGGATGAAGATACAAGATGGGATAGGATATGGAAAAAGATAGAATGAACAAGGTGAAGTAATGAACCGGAAGGAATCGTTTATGACACAGATATAAACAAAGATGAATCGATTATACGCTATCGAATAAAATAAAAGAGGAAAATATAAATGGGACTGGAGAGGAATGGACGGATAACGTTTTGTTGGCACACTACGACCCGCTCGTTCCATAACCCACCCAAGAAAGGAGGTACAGGCAAAGATACAAAATTAGTTTAAACAAGCAATGTGTTTGCTTTTTCCGTTGAAAGGATAGATGCGGAAATTGGTAAAAATCAAAATTTTTAAATTTAAAAGAAAGAATAATGAATGCGAAAATTATGAAAGCTGCATTTGTTGCAGCGATTGCAGTAGTTGCCAGTTATGGAGTTTATGCAAATTTGAAAGCAGATAATATGTCAGATTTGATGTTGGCTAATGTGGAAGCGTTGGCAAGTGGCGAAAGTGGTCAAAATGTATATTGCTGCGGTAATTATGGTGATTGTATGCTGATTCTAGGAGGGGGAGTGGTTAAAGGCATTAAATTCTTTAGTCCATGTCCTTAACTAGCATGATTCTTTTATAATCATTTCCTTTTATAAGCAAGTAAGAAATTCCTATTCTCTTTGGGAATAATAAGAATTAGTTCTGAATAAAACTAAAAATAGAGTGTATAGCTATTGTGAATGGTTACTTGCTAATATAAAACTTGTAATAAGCATGTTCGATAAGGCATGCTTATTACTCTGTAACTTTAAAATATTAATAATGTATGATGAAAAAAAACTTTTTATTTATGCTTTTGCTAATATGTATGTTAGGAGGGTGTAAAGATGAAAAACATGATTCAGTATTAAATCTGTTTTCTGAATCTCAACAATTATTTCAAGAGAAAGAGAATCTAATCAAAGATGAGTTTTTGGCTGTAATAGAGGGGATGACTTGTAATGAAGAATATTTGATTGTTTACGATCTTCATTCTGGTGATAGCTATACTCTTTTTGATAGAAAAACAGGTGCATATATTACTCGTTTTGGAACTATAGGACAAGGGCCGGGTGAAATACCTGCAGGCTGTTATGGCTATATGTTGAACAAATGCTTTTCTGTGTTTGATAATCAAACACGGGTAGTAATGAAGTATAAACTTGATGCTTTGCGCAGTGACAAAACGGATGGGGAAAATCCGGTTCGTTTAACGAAATATGACATTCCGGATAGTCAAATATCAAGACTTATTGCAATTGATGACAGTACTTTTTTGGGCGCTGGCACATACCAATCTCGTTATCAATACTTGTTGTTTAATAAAAATAGTGACGTATTAGATTATGGAGTAGACATTTATAATGCTTCTGATGAGTCCTTTAATCAATATACTAAATATTTATCTAATCAAGGGGATTTGGTTATGCAACCGGAGAAGAAGTTTTTTGCTTATTCTCTTAATTTCTCATCCAATTTGGATATTATAGAGAATATTAATGGAAAAATTAAGTTGAAAAAGTCATTAAGATTTGGTAATCCGATATACAAACCCGGGGCGGAAGCAGATGGCTTGTACCAAAGTGTGGATATGACAGAAGATACCCAAGTGGGGTATATCAATCTCTGTGCTACAACCAAGTATTTATATGCTTTATACTCTGATAAGAAAATATATGAAAATGGTCGTAAATCCAACCTTGTGTTGGTCTTTGATTGGGAAGGTAATGCTATAAGAAAATATCTATTGGATGCTGATGCTCATTATATTGCTGTTGATGAAATAGGGCAAAAAATTTTTGCTGCAGTGAAAAATACAGAAGGAGGTTGGAGTATAGCATCTTATGTGCTATGAATTAATGATTTGTTCTCTTTATATTCCTGCACAGGAAGGTGTTGAAACAAGTCTGCTGCCCGAACGGTTTATCGTGGGCGTGCAGTGAGGATACGGAGATTGGTCGACAGCCGAGGGAAGATACGCTGGGAAAGAGTATGGAAACAAGTGGAGTGAAATGGCGATAAGAAAATATGTAATAGGGTATGCGGGAGATGGTCTGCGCGTAGCAGCTGTGATAGCCGTGCTTTCTATGGTTTGCAGCGTTAGCACCGGACTGCCTGCGGATGAAACGATAGGGCAATGGGTGTGGTTCGACCGTGCCTCGTTAGGGGTGCTGCCTTGCATCTTGCTTTCGTTTCTTTGGAGACGTGGCGAAAAAGGCATGTCGTTTGGTACGGCCGTGGTATGGGCTTTGATGCTCTTGGGCGGTGTAGAGGCGGTGTGGGGGCTGTGTCAGCTCTATGGCTCAGTGGCTTCCAGGCACTCCTTGTATGCTTTGACCGGAAGTTTCTTCAATCCGGGTCCCTATTCGGGTTATTTGGCTATGACGCTTCCGGTATGTTTGCACCAATGGCTTGCAAGAAGCGGACCTGCAAAGAATGTAGCAGGAGGAGTGGCATTGCTTATCCTTTGTGTGCTTCCGGCGGGTATGAGCCGTTCGGCATGGTTGGCTGCGGGCTTCTCCTGCTTGTGGGTGTATGGCGGCGTGAAAGGGTGGAAAGAGCAAATGGCTGTTTGGTGGCGGCAGCACCGGAAGCATATACCGGTGGCTGTAGCTATCGGTCTGTGCTTGCTGTTGGTGGCGGGCTGGTGCCTGTTTTCCTTGAAGCCCGATTCGGCACGCGGACGCCTGTTTATGTGGAAAATGGCTTGTCGTGCTATTGCAGAAAAACCTTTTGCCGGATATGGAATCGGCGGCTTCTCTTCGGCTTACGCTGATGCGCAGGAGGCCTATTTCGCCACGGGGGATTATGCCTTGTGGGAGGAATATGTGGCGGGAAGCCCCGAATATGCCTTCAACGAGTATCTGCAGGCGGCTGTGGAATTGGGAATTCCCTTGACGGCAGGATTATTGATTGTCGTTGCTTTCTGCCTCTGGATGGGTATGCGGAAAGGACGGTTGGGGCTTTGTGGCGCTTTGCTCTCGCTGATGATTTTCTCTTTCTCCTCCTATCCGTTGCAGCTTCCGGTGGGTATAGTAACGTTTCCGGTGTTGCTGTGGGCGTGTGTGGAGAGTGGAGGGCGTGGGGCATGGCTGTTGTTCGCCTTGTTGGCAGGAGGAACAGGGCTTTTCCGGTTGCAGGACGATAGGCAGATGGAACGGGCTTGTCGGGAATGGGCGAATGTGCGGGTGCTGTATCGTGCCGGTGCAAGCCGTCCGGTCACGGAAGGGTACGAAAAACTTTATCCTGTGCTGAAAGAGCGTGCTGCCTTCCTGTTTGAATACGGGCATGCGCTTCATAAGTCGAAGCAGTTTGAAGCGTCCAACCGCATCCTGCAAGAGGCGTTGCTGCATAGCAGCGACCCGATGATACTGAATATCATTGGCAAGAACCATCAGGAGATGGGGGATTACCCGTCTGCGGAAGCATGGCTTCTTCGCTCCACACACCGGCTTCCGGGACGCATCTATCCTTACTATCTGCTGGCAAAGCTCTATGCACTTCCAGCCTACCGACAGCCGGATAAGTTTGAAAAGATGAAACAGTTGGTGCTGACGAAAGAACCGAAGGTGCAATCTACGGCTATACGGCAGATGAGGGAGGAAGTGAAAAAGATACAGATGGTTACTCTTTTTTAGTAATTTAACGATGATTGTTAGTTTAAAAACTTAATATTTTAGTTTATTTGTGGAAATATCCTTTGAAACAATGAATTTGCTTTATAATCGAATGTAAATATGAAAACACGGAACTATCGATACCTGCTATGTATAGCCGTTGCCCTGCTTGCTGCCTGCTCCGATGCCGGAAAGGAGAGAGAGTCTGATGAAGGAGTAGCAACCGTATTGCCGAGTGAAAACAATGAAGTGACCGTGAAGGTGCTGAAACGGGAAATCTTTGACCATGAATTGGTGAGTAACGGGAAAGTGACAGCTGGGGCCATGGCGGATTTGCGGTTTGAGACAGCGGGCGTGGTGGCTCATATTTATGTGAAGAACGGCGACCGCGTGGTTAAAGGACAGAAGCTGGCCGAGCTGGATAAATTTCGTTTGAAGAACAAGACGGCACAGGCGGAAGATGCCCTTGAAAAGGCCAAACTGGAGTTGCAGGATGTGCTGATAGGACAGGGCTATCCGGCAGATGACCATTCGAAAGTGCCCGAGGACATCATGAAGTTGGCACGGGTGAAGAGTGGTTACGACCAAAGCCTTTCGCAATACGAACTGGCGTGTTATGAGGAGGAGCATGCCACGCTGACCGCACCGTTTGACGGGACTGTGGCGAATCTCTTCTCCAAACCTTTCAATGAACCGAGCGCCGCGGAACCATTCTGCACCATAGTAGGCTCGCAAGGCATGGAGGTGGACTTTACGGTACTGGAAAGTGAACTGCCGTTGATAAAGAGCGGTGACAAGGTAATCGTTACCCCTTATTCGGATGCCGGTTCCAAGCAGGAAGGGCGTATCACTCAAATCAATCCGCTGGTGGATGACAAGGGGATGGTGAAGGTAAAGGCATCCGTCAACGGTAAAGGACGGTTGTTCAGCGGGATGAATGTGCGGGTGAACGTACACCGCTCTCTGGGCGAGCGATTGGTAATCCCGAAGAGTGCCGTGGTGCTACGTTCGGGCAAGCAGGTGGTCTTCACTTTGAAAAAAGGAAAAGCACAGTGGAACTATGTGCAGACCGGACTGGAGAATGCAGAGAACTACAGTATGGCCGATGATGCCTTGAAAGAAGGCGATACGGTCATCGTGACGGGAAATGTGAACCTGGCTCATGAGGCACCGGTGAAGGTCGTTGGAAATGGAGAATAATAAGTGTTTCCTCACTTATAAATCATAAATCTTAAATCTGAAAATTTTGTGATAAAGTTCTTAATACATCGTCCCATTGCCGTATTGATGGCGTTTACGGCATGTTTCATTGTCGGGTTGGTGACTTATTTCACCCTGCCGGTGTCTTTGTTGCCCGATATTGCCATTCCGGAAATCACCGTGCAGGTGTCGGCGCAGAACACTTCGGCACGCGAATTGGAGAATACGGTGGTGAAGCCCCTTCGTCAGCAGCTTATCCAAGTGGCTAAACTGAAAGATATGAATAGCGAAACGCGCGACGGGGCAGGCATCATCCGCCTGAACTTTGACTATGGTACGAATACCGACCTTGCCTTCATAGAAGTGAACGAGAAGATTGACGCTGCCATGAACTATCTGCCCAAGGATACCGAACGGCCGAAGGTGATAAAAGCAAGTGCGACGGATATTCCGGTGTTCTATCTGAACCTGACTTTGAAGAATGATGCGGCGGGAATGCAACGTGAAGAAGTGGGAGGGGAGTATGAGGAGACTGGTGCGTTTCTTGATTTGTGCGAGTTTGCCGAGAGTGTGATAAAGCGCCGCATCGAGCAGCTGCCGGAGGTGGCAATGGTGGATGTTACCGGTCTGGTGGAGCGACAGTTGCAGATTGTTCCCGACCCCGATAAACTGGCTGTATTGGGGCTTTCCATAGAAGACATAGAAAGAGTGTTGGCGCAGAACAATGTGGAACCGGGCAGCATGACCGTGCGCGATGGTTACTATGAATACAATATCAAGTTTTCCACCCTTCTGCGCACCGAAGAGGACGTGAGGGATATACTTCTGCGCAAAGAAGGACGTATCATCCGTTTGGGTGACTTTTGCGAGGTGGATGTTGTGCCGGCCAAGGAGAAAGGCGTTTCTGTGGCAGGCGGCAAGCGTGCCGTTACGTTGGCCGTCATCAAGCAGGCGGATGAAAACATGGATGATATGAAATCTGCCCTTAATCATACGATGGATTATTTCAAGGAGGTATATCCCGATATTGATTTCAGCATCAGCCGTAACCAGACGGAATTGCTGGACTATACTATCTCTAATTTGCAGCAGAACCTTTCGTTGGGTTTTCTCTTCATCTGCATCGTAGCGGTGCTTTTCTTGGGGGATGTCAAGTCGCCGTTTATCATCGGACTGAGCATGGTGGTGTCTATTGTGATTTGCTTCTTGTTTTTTTATCTGTTCAAGATGTCGCTCAATATCATTTCTTTGTCGGGGTTGATTCTGGCATTGGGTATGATGATTGACAGCAGCATCATTGTGACGGAGAATATCTCGCAGTATCGTGAACGGGGCTATTCGCTGAAGCGGGCTTGTGTGGCAGGCACGAGTGAGGTGGTGACACCGATGCTCAGCTCGTCGCTAACTACGGTTGCTGTATTTGTGCCGCTGATATTCATGAGCGGCATTGCAGGGGCCCTTTTCTACGACCAGGCATTTGCCGTCACGGTGGGGTTGCTGGTATCTTATTTTACAGGCATCATGCTGCTGCCGGTTCTTTATATGCTGGTCTATCGCATGGGGTTGCGCGGTAAGTTGCGCTTTTTCCGTATTCGCATCAACAATCCGTTGAAGGAGCATACGCTCGACCGTTTCTATGATGCCGGTGTCGACTGGATATTCGCTCATAAGACGATTAGTATGGTTTTCTGTGTGGTTTCCGTTCCATTGTGTGTCTTTCTATTTTATTTCATCGGCAAGGAACGTATGCCCGAGATAGACCAGAATGAACTGATAGCCCGTGTGGAGTGGAATGAAAACATTCATGTGGATGAAAACCGTCATCGGGTAGATGCACTGTTCGGGCAGTTGGAGGATGAAACGGTGGAACAGACGGCGTCCATCGGGCAGCAGGACTATTTGTTGAATCGTGAACAGGCGCTCTCGTCTTCGGAAGCGGAATTGTATTTCAAGACTGCCTTGTCGGCGGAGATTGCTCCTTTGCAGGAGAAAATCTACCGTTGGCTGAAACAGGCATATCCGTTGGCGGTGGTCTCTTTCTCTCCGCCCGAAACGGTATTCGAGAAGCTTTTCGTGACAGGAGAAGCGGATGTGGTGGCTGAACTTTATGCACGCAACAAGGAGAAGACTCCGGTGGCCGACGAACTGCGCGGTCTGGAACAGCGGTTTGCCGACCTGACCGGTGTGGCTCCTACTGGCATTGCGTTTGAAAATCAGTTGGATATAAGTGTCTTGCAGGAGAAATTGTTGCTCTACAATGTTTCCTATGAGGAACTTTACCGCACATTGAAGGCTGCGTTCAAGGAAAACAGCGTGGCAATGCTTCATTCCTACCAGCAGTATCTGCCTATCAGTATTGTAGGAGAGGAACAGACGGTGAATGATGTCTTGCAGCAGACATTGATACAAATCCGTCCGGACGATAAAGGGAGAATAGAGTATGTTCCGTTGCGCGAGCTGATAAGGATTCGCCCCGCCGAAGACTTGAAGACCATTACGGCAGGGCGCAACGGTGAATATATCCCGTTCCGTTTCTATGATGTGGCCGATGCTCCGGAGTTGATGGAGAATGTGAAGCAGGAAGCGGACGCTACGCAAGACTGGGATACCACCTTTTCCGGAAGCTTCTTCTCCAACCGGAAGATGTTGGATGAGCTGGTGGTAATTCTTTTTGTTTCCATCCTGCTGATGTACTTTATCCTTGCAGCCCAGTTCGAGAGTTTTGTACAGCCGCTTATCGTGTTGCTGGAAATCCCGATAGATGTGGCGTTTGCCTTGTTGCTGTTGTGGGTATGCGGACATACGTTGAACCTGATGTCTGCCATCGGAATGATTGTAACGTGTGGTATCATCATCAATGATTCTATTCTGAAGCTGGATGCCATCAACGAATTGCGGAAAGGGGGAATGCCGCTGCTCGAGGCAATTCATGAGGCAGGACGAAGGAGGCTTCGTCCCATCATCATGACATCGCTTACCACTATATTTGCCATGGTTCCGTTGCTGTTCTCGTTCGACATGGGGTCGGAATTGCAGAAACCGCTTTCCATAGCCATGATTGGAGCGATGTTCATGGGGACATTGGTCAGTTTATTCATTATCCCGTTGATATATTGGTTTATATACCGACGTGCTGCCGGAGAGAAAATTTCCTGCGGCATAAAAGAAAGTAAATGATTATGAAGAAAGGAATACTTGTATTACTCGTGAGCTTGGGCATCACGACTTGCTTGGCACAACAGCAGATAACCCTTGACTTGCAACAGACCATTGCATTGGCAAACGATAGTTCGCTGGAAGCTTTTCGTACCAAGAACATGTATCTGGCCGGTTATTGGGAGTACCGCACTTATAAGGCGAACCGGCTTCCCAGTCTGACCTTGAACATGACGCCGGCCCAATACAACCGCGATATCACCAAGCGCTACGACTCCGAGCAGAATCTTGACATCTACCGCAGCCAGCAGTCTTTCTATGCTTACGGGAACCTTGCCATCAGGCAGAATTTTGATTTGACGGGAGGTACGTTCTATCTGGATACAGAACTGGGATATATGCGGAGTTTCGGCAATAACAAGTCCACTCAGTTCACCAGTGTGCCGGTGCGTGTGGGCTATTCTCAGAGTCTGGTCGGTTATAATCCTTTCCGTTGGGAGCGCAAGATTGAACCGTTGAAGTACGAGAAGGCGAAGAAAGAGTACCTTTATAATGCCGAACAGGTGTCCGAGCAGGCCACCACCTACTTCTTTGCCCTTGCCATGGCGCAGGCCGAATATGACTTGGCAAAGGAAAATGCAGTGTCTACTGATACGCTTTATCGCATCGGCATGCAGCGCCTGAAGATAGCTGCCATCAGTAGGGCAGATTTGCTGACGCTGAAACTTGATGTGGTGAATGCACGCAATACGTTGCAAAACGCTATCAGTTCCTTGAAGCGTGCCATGTTCTCGCTGGCATCTTTCCTGAATATGGAGAAAAATGCAAGTATCCGGGTGACGCTTCCGGGACGCCCGCAGACTTTGGTTATACCCGTGGATGAGGCGTTGCAGGCTGCGCAAGCCAACAATCCGCAATTTCTGGGACTCCGTCAGGGAGTGTTGGAGGCCGAACGGAATGTAGACAAGACCAGGAAGGAATCGCGTTTCAATGCCAGCATCAATGCCAGTGTAGGTTTCAACCAGGTGGCGGAGAAGTTCGGTGAGGCATACAAGCACCCCATGCAGCAGGAAATGGTGTCGGTCAGCATATCTGTTCCGTTGGTGGATTGGGGTGTGCGTAAGGGAAAATACAACATGGCGAAGAATAATCTGAACGTAGTGAAGACCTCTGCCCGACAGAACGAAATCGGCATCGAGGAAGAGGTCATTATGACGGTGAACGATTTCAATGTGCAGCAGGACCTGGTGGCAAGTGCCGAAGAAGCGCTCGACCTTGCCGTGCTGGCATACAATGAAACCCGCCAGCGCTTCATCATCGGCAAGGCAGACATCAACAGCCTGACTCTGTCGCTGAACCGCCAGCAGGAAGCTCAACGCAACTACATCTCAGCCTTGAAGGACTACTGGCTGAACTATTACAAAATCAGGAAGTTGACCTTGCACGACTTTGCATCGGGATTCTCACTTTCGGAGAAATTTGATTATAACCAATATTAACCACCTGTTCTTCACTAGTTGCTTAATGAAATCAGCCTCTTCTTTTACCCTTATTGTGGCTTTCGTCTGCCTGGCTTTGGTGGGCGTGGCGTTGATACCTCTGCTCCCCGTCAAGTTGAATCCGTCACGCAGCTTGCCCGGATTCACAGTGGGATTCAGTATGCCGGGCACTTCGTCACGGGTGGTGGAGATGGAGGTCACCAGCAAGTTGGAGTCCATGCTGGCACGTATTCGCGGAGTGAAGAATCTGAACTCTATTTCCGGTAATGGATTCGGTCGTATTACGGTGGAGCTGGACAAGCATGCCGATGTAGATGCGGTCCGCTTTGAGGCATCTACCATTATCCGGCAGACGTGGTCGCAACTGCCCGATGGGGTAAGCTATCCTACCATTCGGATGAAAGTGCCCGATGAAAACGCTTCACGTCCGTTCTTGTCCTTTACGCTGAATGCCCCTTCCACTCCGATATTGATTCAGCAGTATGCCGAGGAGCATATCAAGCCGCGGTTGGCATCTCTGCCGGGCATTTATAAGGTAGAGCTCAGTGGAGCCACTCCGATGGAATGGAGGCTGGAATACGACAGCGAGCAACTGCGCATGCTGGGTGTCACCTTGGCAGACATCAGCGAGGCTGTGCGGCGGCACTACCGGAAAGAGTTTCTGGGGACACACAATGTGGATACCGGCAAGGGTTGTGAGCAGTGGATACGTCTGGTATTGATTCCCGAAGATGATTCCGATGGATTCGACGCGGCTTCGGTCACGGTGACTGCTGCCGGAGGAAAGTTGCTCCGTCTGGACGAGCTGGTGTCGGTGGTGCGCATGGAAGAGTCTCCGCAGAGTTATTTCCGCATCAATGGGCTGAACTCTATTTACCTTTCCATTACTGCGCAAGAGTCTGCCAACCAGTTGCAGCTGAGCAGGGCGGTCATGGACGAGATGGATGAGATTCGCCGGGTGCTTCCCGTCGGCTATGAAATACATACCGGTTATGATGCTACCGAATACATCCGGGAGGAGCTGGACAAGATTTATTTCCGTACCGGGTTGACGGTGCTGATTCTGCTTGTGTTTGTATGGCTCATTACGCGCAAGTTGAAATATCTCTTTCTGATTGTCACCAGTCTGGCGGTGAACATTGCGGTGGCGCTTATTTTCTATTATCTTTTCGGATTGGAGATGCAGTTGTATTCGCTGGCTGGAATCACTGTTTCGCTGAATCTGATGATAGATAGTACGATTGTGATGACCGACCATATCCTGCACAGGCGCAACCTGAAGGCTTTTATGTCGGTATTGGCGGCTACGCTTACCACAATGGGGGCGCTGGTCATCATTTTCTTTTTGGATGAGAAGATACGGCTCAATTTGCAGGATTTCGCGGCAGTGGTGATTATCAATCTGGCAGTATCCTTGATGGTGGCGCTGTTCTTTGTTCCGGCCATGATTGAGAAGGTCAAGCTGACAAGGAAGGGGAGGGGAAGCAGGCGAGGCCGTAAGCGTTCGTTCCCTCGTCCCCTCGTTCTTTTGTTTTCTTTTCAGAAACGTTTTCCGGTCTATTTCGCGCGTTTCTATTCCGTCCTTATCCGGTTTCTTTGCCGTTGGCGTTGGGCGGTGTGCTTGTTGCTGCTTCTCGGCTTCGGTCTGCCGGTTTTCTTGTTGCCCGATAAACTGGAAGGAAAGGGCAGATGGGAAACGCTTTATAATGAGGTTTTCGGTTCTTCGACTTATAAGGAGTCTGTGAAACCTGTTGTAGACAAGGCTTTGGGAGGCAGTTTGCGCCTCTTTGTGCAGAAGGTGTACGAGGGCAGCTATTTCACCCGCAACGAAGAAGTGGTGCTTTACGCCAATGCCAATCTGCCCAATGGCAGCACGCTTGAACAGATGAATACGCTGATGAAGCGCATGGAAACCTATCTGAGCGGCTTTAAGGAAATCAAACAGTTTCATACCTCCATCTATAATTCGCGGCGGGCAAGCATCGCAGTCTATTTTAAGAAAGAAGCCCAGAACAGCGGGTTTCCCTATACGTTGAAATCCAATATGATAAGTAAGGCGCTTGAATTGGGTGGCGGTAGCTGGGGCATCTACGGATTGCAGGACCAGGGATTCAGCAATGATGTCCGCGAAAATGCGGGCTCCTATCGCATTAAGATGTACGGTTACAATTACGATGAATTGTATGAATGGGCAGAGAGGCTGAAAGCCAAGTTGCTGACGCATCGCCGCATCAAGGAAGTGCTTATCAATTCGGAATTCTCATGGTGGAAAGACGACTATCAGGAATTCTACTTCAACCTGAACAAAGAGCGCATGGCGCAGGAAGGCATTGCCGCACTGGATGTCTTTGCCGCAGTGCGTCCTATCTTTGGCAGGAATGTGGAGGTCGGTTCGGTGACGACGGAGCAGGGGACGGAAAAAATCAGGCTCTCTTCCCGCCAGTCGCAAGAGCGTGATATCTGGGCGATGCAGTTCTTCCCCTATAATGCAAGTAGCGACAAACACTACAAGCTTTCCGAACTGGCTACGGTGGAAAAGGGGCAGATGCCGCAAGAAATTTCCAAGGAAAACCAGCAGTATCGTCTCTGCATTCAGTACGAATATATCGGTTCCAATGAGATGGGGAATAAAATGCAGAAGCGGGATTTGGAGGAGTTCAACAAACTGCTGCCGATGGGCTATACTGCCGAGTCGGACAGTAACAACTGGGCATGGGGCAAGAAGGACAATAAGCAATATTTGCTTCTGCTGGTGGTGATAGCTATCATTTTCTTTACTTCCAGTATCCTGTTCAACTCGCTGAAACAGCCGCTTGCCATCATCTTTGTAATTCCCGTTTCCTACATCGGCGTGTTCCTTACATTCTACTGGTTCCGGCTGAACTTCGACCAGGGCGGCTTTGCCTCGTTCGTCCTGCTGTGCGGCATCACGGTGAATGCCAGCATCTATATCCTGAACGAGTACAACAGCATCCGCCGCCGTTTTCCCCGTCTTTCCGCCCTACGTGCCTACGTCAAGGCGTGGAATGCGAAGGTCGTTCCTATTTTCCTCACGGTAGTTTCTACCATTCTGGGATTTATCCCTTTCATGATAGGTGAGGACAAGGAGGCTTTCTGGTTTCCATTGGCGGCGGGTACCATTGGCGGATTGGTGATGTCCGTCATCGGTATCTTCTTTTTCCTGCCGGTGTTTGTGCTGAGGCGGCGTAATTTTCTTAGGAAATGATTACTTTTGCTCGATTTTGTTACCAGAATGGATTATTGCTTTTAAGGGAAAATAATCTCTGCCTAGTTTTATCATTTTTGCTTCCACAGCGGAAATACGCCGGAAGGTAAGTTAATATCTTGTTTGTTAGTGTATTAATAGAATGTACAGCATTTTGCAAATATCTTGTTTACACGATATGCGTTTCGTGTAAACACGGTATTAACTTCGTAAAAGACCGTTTACCGATAGACTGCAGCTGGGCTCATAATAGGAATAAGATAGGTGCACAGTATGGGGAAACCATGAGTATAATAGGTGTTCAACGGGCATGAAGCACCTTGTTGACGGTCGTTAGTCGAGTGGTTGACGGCCGTTGGCAGAGCGCATCACGGCTG
This sequence comes from Bacteroides muris (ex Fokt et al. 2023), assembly GCF_024704895.1. NCBI lineage: Bacteria > Pseudomonadati > Bacteroidota > Bacteroidia > Bacteroidales > Bacteroidaceae > Bacteroides > Bacteroides muris (ex Fokt et al. 2023). The sequence goes on from NZ_JAMZEE010000030.1 coordinate 14,473, forward strand.
ATAGGCGCTGATAACTCCGTACAGAAAATGAAAAGGAAGCCTATGTAAGGGGAAACAAGCTCTGAGCTATTTGTTTTGTTTGTCACATTTATCTTGTTTCTGTACATTATTGAAGCGGTTTTTGTATCTTTGAAGGGGGGGCTGTAAAAAGCTTGTTCTCATCCAAAGTTTAATTATATATACATGAATTATGAAGCGATGTATAGTGCTGTTCATAACATTCTGCTGTACAGTTATTTTTAATGCACAGGCAAATGGCATTGTGACTGATGGGGAAAAAGGATTGCCATTGGCTGGTGTGAATATTTATCTCCAAAAGGATTCTGTGGGCATAGGAGTTATACGTAATGATAATCTGGTAAAGAACATGTTCATATGAAAAAACTGCTATATCTTGGACTTTTGTCCGTTTGCGTACTGTTAGGTTCTTGCGTAGAGAAGAACGTATCCAATGTTTTTGATAAGGTAGAGGGGTATATGGATGTATGTCCTGACAGTGCATTGCTGCTGTTGGAGCAAATCCCTCATTCGGAGGAGCTTCGTGGGAAGCAGCGGGCGGACTATGCACTGTTGCTGACGCAAGCGCGTGATAAGAACTATTTAGACAGCTTGCAGTCGGACTCGTTGATAAAAATTGCGGTAGATTATTATAAGAATGGGGGTGATAACGTGAAAGCGGGGAAGGCATTGTTTTATTATGGCAAAGTGATGGATTTGCAGGGGAATGATATGCTGGCTATGCAAGCCTATTTGAATGCTTTGGCTAAATTGGAGAAAACGGAAGAGTATAAGCTACAAGGCTTGGCATATGAGTATATCGGTATTTTGAATGCAGATAGAAAGCTACACAAAGATGCTCTTGATAATTATCAAAGTTCGGTATATTGTTTTCAAAAGGCAGCCGATACTTTAGGGGTTATATATGCTTATCGGGATATTGCTCGTATTTATTATGTAGAACAACAATATGACAGTGTTTATACATTTATACAGCGGAAAATAAAAATTTCTTTAGAGAGTATGTCTACTTGGATATGCAAGATATATTGGCTGCCCCTATTGATAGAAAAACGATATTTAGGCATCGGACTTTGAATGATAATTTTTTCGGTAAGTTAACAATTTATCCTTCGGGAGAAGTCTATGCTAATGTGAATTGCAGTGTATTAGGAAATATACAAGATTTATCTTTAAAGGAACTTCTCTATAAAGAAATAACAGAAGGAAATGCTTGGCTTAGAATTAGAGGCAATGAAAAACCTTGTAACCAATGTGTTAATAGGGATTTATGTCCCTCTGTCATGACGGTTTGGAGTCGTAACCAGAATGTGAAAGCCGGTGAAACGGTTTTCACGATTCAGCCATCCGACAGTTCAAGGGTATTAGGTAAGGCTCTACTTCCTTTGCAGGGTTCGGGTAAGGTACATGTGGGACAGCGGGTGCATATACGTCTGAATAATTATCCCGACCAGGAGTTTGGCTATGTAAAAGGGCAGGTCGCAAGTATCTCTCCTGCTCCAACGGAAGAGGGAATGTATATAGTGGAAATAACTTTGCCTGACGGCATGCAGACCAACTACGGCAAACAGCTGCCTGTTTCGCGTGAGTTGAAAGGTACGGCAGACATTATCCTTGCTGACAAGAATGTACTGGAAAGGTTGTTGGCTCCGTTGAGGAAAGTGGTGGAATATGAAAAATGAAGTACTTATTCCGTTGTCTTCCCCCTTGCATCCAAATACCCTCTTTTAAACATATCCACGAACAGAAAGAATAGTGACAAGAGCAGTGGCCCGAAGATGATACCCATGAATCCGAAGAGGGACAAGCCGATTACAACTCCGAAGACAGTGATAAGCGGATGAATGTCTGCCATTTTCTTCTGGATGATGAAGCGTATCAGGTTGTCGAGCTGTGAAATGACCGCACCCCCATATATAGCCAGGCCGATAGCTTGAACCCAGTTGCCTATCAATGCCATGTAGACAGCTATCGGAAACCATACCAGCGCTGTTCCTACCATTGGGATGATGCTGGCGAAGCAGGTCAGGAAACCGGCGAACAAGATGTTGGGAGCACCGAAAATCCAGTATCCTGTCATGGCCACACTGCCTTGTATGACGGCAAGTAATGGGATGCCGATGGCATTGGAACGGACAATCATGTTGATTTCGTGGATGACGTTTTGTGTATTGTCATCGTTGAACGGCAGTAGGTCGTTGACGTACTGTTCCATCTTTTTGCCCCCTATCAGCATGAAGTAGAGTACAAAGACCAGTACGAATATGTTGACGGCAAAACTACTGATACCTTCCATGATGGCTTGCCCGATACGGGGAAGAATTGAAATGACGTATGCCACCGTGTCTTTCCCCAAGATATAGTAGCCGGTTTTGGCTTTAATGATGTTGGCCGCTTCTTCGAAAGGGGTTATAATGGCTTGCGGGTCCAGATTGATGTTTTGCAGATTGATTACGGCCAGCCATACCACCAGTCCAAGCGGAACCAGAAAGCAGAGAACAGCCTCTGCTGTGATAAGGGTGGCGGCTATGCTGCGTTTCATTTTCCGTCTGTCCGACAGGTATATCATCTGTTTCCTTACCAGGATGTAGATGGTCAGTGCTCCCAGCAGGCCTCCCAGGAATGGAGCGATTTGCCGGAAAAGGATGATTCCCAGTCCGAGGATGATAGTTATTAGCGAATATTTCCAGTATAGTTCTTTTGTACTCATAATATTTATGCTTTGTCTGAGTAAGAAACAAAAGAAGCATCGGAAAGGTTGGAAAGCAGTAGTCGGAAAGCAGAACTTTATCCTTCGTCCAGCCAGCCTGTCCCCTGACGTATAATTTCAGCTTTTCCGTTGGTGCAGTCCACTACAGTGGAACCTTCCGTCCCGCCAATACCGCCGTCGATTACCAAATCGACGATATTGTTGAACTTTTCTTCAATCAGTTCCGGATCTGTGCAGTATTCAATGTCTTCATTGTCATCATGTGGCAATGTCGTTGTCATGATGGGGGCATCCAGCAGGCGGGCTATTTCTTGAATGATGGAATTGTCGGGCATGCGGATGCCGACTTCTTTACGGTTGCGGAATATTTTGGGTAGCCGGGTGGTGCCGTTCAGGATAAAGGTGAAGGCCCCGGGCAGATTACGTTTCATTAGTTTGAAGGTGCTGTTGTCTACTTTGGCATATTCGCTTATTTTGCTTAGGTCGTAGCAGATGATGGAAAGATTGTTCTTCTTGGGGTCGATATCCTTGAGACGGCAGATGCGCTCGATGGCTCGCTCTTTCAGTCCGTGGCAGCCGATAGCATACATGGTGTCGGTAGGGTAGATAATGATACCCCCGTCGTTCAGTAGATTGATTACTTGTTGCAAATCGGCGGGATTGTTGTTTTTCTCATAAAGTTTCAGAAGCATGGCGACAATGGATTTGAGTAATACATGCAAAAATACTAAATAATCGGCTTATAAACAAGAGAATCACCTTTTTAGCATCTCTTTTTCCAGTTTCTTTATTTTTTTCCAGGCCTCCTTGAATTTGGGACAGAGGGTGACGGCTTTTTCATAGTTTTTCATGGCCGCCTCCTTCATGTCATGTTTCAGGCATTCGTCACCCATAAGGATGTATTCGCGGGCATACTTCACGAGTGCTTTCTCTTTCTCCAATGCTGCTTGTTTCAGTGCACGGTTTTCCTCTCTCAGCCGGTTGATGATGTTCAGCTTCCGGCGGATGAGGCGCTGCACGTTGGGCTTCTCGATGTCGTAGCGGGAATGGATGGCTTTGAAAAATTCATCCAGGAAAGTGCCGAAGTCCCCTTTGTCGAAGGCTTTGGCGGCAGCAACGTATTGAACGTCTGCCTGTGCTTGCTTCAAGGCGCGGTCGATGGCGGTGCGGTTGTTGAAGCGTTCGGAGAAACTGACAATCTCCGGACGCACGAATACATCGGCACGGCTGATGGGCTTTTTCAGCTGGATGCCTTCCAGCGAGGTACAGCGGCTGAGGGCTACGTATGCCTGCCCACCGGCAAACACGCCACCGGTAAAGTCGATGACTACCCGGCTGAAGGTCAGCCCCTGGCTTTTGTGGACGGTGATGGCCCATGCCAGGCGCACGGGATATTGTGTAAAGGTACCCAGCTCTTCCTCTTCAATCTGTTTCTTCTCTTCGTTGTATTTGTAGCGGATGTTTCGCCACGACTCTCGTTTGACGTCACATTCCTTGCCGTCGTCGGTGATGACGTAGAGGGTCTCTTCAATAGGGTCGAAGCCGCTGATGACGCCGATGGTGCCGTTCACCCAGCGGCGGTCGAAGTCATTCTTGATGAAGATGATCTGTGCGCCCGGTTTCAGTACCAGCTCTTGCGAGGTGGGGAGGCTGCTTTCGGGAAAGTCTCCCATGATTTCGCCGTAGAAGGTGACCGGGTCACCGGGAAGTTCCGCCAGTTTCTTGTCGTTGATGTAGTCCACATTGTCGCGGCGGGTGGCGAGGGTGATGTACATGTCGGCTTCCGATTGTTCTATTGAGGTACCATAGCGGGTGTTGAGCAGTTGAAGTTCGGTAGAGCCGACGGTATTGTTGCGGATGTGGTCCAGCACATGGATGAATTTGCTGTCCGTTTGCCGGTATACTTTTTGCAATTCGATGGAGACAAGGTCTATCTGACCGAATACCCTGGCAGAGAAGAAATAAGGAGTAGGATAGAAGCGGTTCAGTATTTCCCGCTCATCTCCTTTCACAACGGGTTCCAGCTGGAACACATCGCCTACCAATAGTATCTGTTTGCCGCCGAAGGGTTCGCGCAGGTTGCGGGAATAGACTCGCAGGATGCGGTCTACGGCATCGATGATGTCGGCACGTACCATGGAAATCTCGTCGATGATGACCAATTCCAGCTCTTCCAGCAGTTTGCGGTGGGGCTTGGTGTATTTGAAGAATTCGTGGATGCGTCCCCGTTGCAGACTGAAGTTCGGGTCGTCGGGCAGCAGGGGGTAGAAGGGCAGTTTGAAGAAACTGTGCAACGTGCTGCCTCCGGCATTGATGGCAGCTATTCCGGTAGGGGCAAGCACTACATGCTTTTTCTTCGTATTCGCGCAGATGTACTTCAGGAAGGTCGATTTGCCCGTACCTGCCTTGCCTGTCAGGAAAACAGATTGACGGGTGTACTGGATAAGTTTCAAGGCATCTTGAAACTCTTTGTTCTGTGTGTCTGGGACGAAGTTCAAAATTCAATAGCTTAAAGAACCGACAACTCGGGAATTCTCAAATTATGTGGAAATGTTTCAGCGCGTTGGCTATTCCATTCTCGTCCACACTGGTAGTGACGTAGTCGGCAACGGCTTTCACGTCATCGTTGGCATTACCCATGGCTACGCCGATACCGGCATGGCGCAACATGCTGATGTCATTTCCTCCGTCGCCGAAGGCCATGGCTTCTTCCAGCTTGATGCCGAAGTGGCGGATAATCTGGTCGATACCGTTCTGTTTGGTGTTTCCTTTGGCTGTCACGTCTGCGAAGGCGGGATGCCAGCGGCCCATCTCGCAGTGGGGGACGGCGGGCAGGATGATTGCTTCTTCTTCGGCATTGATAAAGGGAGTCAGCTGGAAGAAGGCTTTGTCCGCATGGCTGTCGGTATAGGGTTTTGTCTCGATAGGGTCTACTTTCAGTTGGCGGTGGAAAATCTCCTCCACTGCTTCGTCGGGCTGGTTCACGCAGATGTCGTGCTCTCCCACCAGAATGCAGGGGATGCTGCGTTCGTGGCAGAAAGCTGTCAAGGCATCCACTTCCGCTGTCGGTATGGGGCTTTTGTAGATAACGGTATCTTCTACAAAGCAATAGGCGCCGTTCATCGTAATGTAGCCGTCTATCAGATTCCGTTCCTGCAAGGCGGACAAGTTGTTGATGATGACGCGCGGACGTCCGGTAGAAATGAAGATATGTATGCCTTTGGCCTTGGCGGCGGTCAGTGCTTCAATGGTGGAAACGGGAATTTCGTGGGTCTTGAAGCTGACCAAGGTTCCGTCGATGTCAAAAAACAGAGCTTTTATCATAAGAGTTTCTTTTATCTTGTATCTTGTGCGCGAAATTACTTAAAAAAGCGAAGATATTTCGTACTTTTGCGCGCAAATAAATGATAAATAACAAATGAAGAAACATTCTTTTAAAGATTGGATGATAGCGGTGCGTCCGTGGTCATTCCCCGCCTCCTCGATGCCGGTGGTGGTGACGTTGGCATATCTGTATTGGATGCGGCAGGACATAAACTGGGTGAACGGTCTCTGGGCATTGCTGAACATTATTGTGTTTCATGCTGCCGGGAATACCTGGAGTGATTACTTTGACTATAAACACAAGGTCGATGCAAAGGACACCTTCGGTGCCAAGACCCTGACCGACGAGATGTTTACGCCGCGCGAGATATACCGCTTGTCGATGGCATTGCTGGCAGTTGCCTTTGTTGCGGGTATCGGCCTGCTGTGGCGTACAGGGTTGCCGTTGCTGTACATCGGTATAGGCGGCGCGGCTTGCTCGTTGCTTTATCCGCCGCTCAAGTATCGTGCGTTGGGCGATGTCGTCATCTTTTTGGCGTATGCCTTGCTGCCGACGTTAGGCACCTGCTATGTGGCTACGGGAGCAGTTGACTGGAATGTCTTGTGGATAGCTCTGCCGGTGGGACTGATTACGGTGGCCATTCTGCATGCCAACAATACACGGGATATGCGTACCGATGCCCGTGCCAAGATTCAGACATTGGCGATGAAGCTGGGAGGAAAGGTGTCGATGTACGTTTATTGTGCCGAAGTCCTTTTCCCTTTCGGCTGGATAGCCGGATTGATAGCTGCGGGAATTCTTCCTCTATGGACACTGCTGGTGATGCTGGCACTGGTTCCTGCCATTGGCAATGTCAGGGTGGTATCCCGTTTTCCCGGAAAGGGGGAAGGTGCCATAGCCGGTCTGGATGAGATGACGGCAAAACTCCAGTTGCTGTTCGGTCTGCTCTTCACGTTGTCGTTCGTTGTGGCCGGTCTGCTGTCATGAAGAAACTGATTTTTGCCATTCTGCTGGCTGCCGTGCTGTGGACGGTCATGTTCTCGCCTTGGACGGCTCCTTTCGTGAATTTCTGGTGGATGATGACCGGTTCTGCGCTCACGCTGTCCGTGTTTGCTACTTTGTTCAATCCCGGCTGGTGGCGGGAGGTGAAATGGAGTTTGCCGAATGCCTTGTTGGGAGTTGGCATTGCTGTTGCTTTGTGGGGTGTTTTCTGGTTGGGCGACAAGGTGTCATCTTGGATGTTCGATTTTGCCCGTCAGCAGGTGGACTCTATTTATGGGATGAAGGAGGGAGAATCTCCCTGGCTGCTGGCGGCATTACTGCTGTTGCTGATAGGGCCGGCGGAAGAGATTTTCTGGCGAGGCTATGTGCAGCGTACACTTTCCGAACGCTGGAATCCGAATGTGGGTTTTGTGGTAGCTACTTTAATTTATGCACTGGTGCATGCCGGTTCCTGCAACTTCATGCTGGTCATGGCGGCTTTGGTGGTGGGAGCGGCATGGGGAGCGCTATACCGTTTTTTTCCGAATCGCTTTGCCGCTATCATCTTGTCTCATGCAGTGTGGGATGTGGCGGTATTTATATTTTTCCCGATATGATTATTGTTTACAAAAGATAAGGCAGCGGTAATGGGGTGCATACTGAGCCCTATTCAGTCGTATACTGAATAGGGTTCAGTATACGACTGAAATAGGCTTTATTTATATATACTGATAATCAGGTAGTTGTAAATCTGCTTTCGGGTGGTATAAAAACAAAACAAATTGATTCGTTGAATTAGTGAAACTACAATAAAAAAACAAGCATATGACTTACAATTTTGATGAAGTAATAGAGCGCCGTGGTACCGACTCCGTGAAATGGGATGGCGTGAAGAATGTATGGGGGCGCGATGACCTCCTCCCCATGTGGGTGGCGGATATGGATTTCCGCACGCCTCCGTTTGTGATGGAAGCCTTGCGGAAGCGCCTTGAGCATGAGGTGCTGGGCTATACGTCTGCGTGCGAGGAGTGGTACACTTCCATTTGCGGTTGGCTCAGTCGTCGCCACGGTTGGAACGTCACTCGCGAGATGCTGACGTTTGTACCCGGCATTGTCCGCGGTCAAGCCTTCGCATTGCAATGTTTCACCAATCCCGGTGACCGGGTGATGGTGATGCCTCCCGTCTATCATCCCTTCTTCCTGGTGACGCAGCGCATGGGGCGTGAAGTGGTCTATTCTCCGCTTGACCTGAAAGACGGACATTATCAAATTGATTTCGACCGCTTCCGTAAGGATATACAAGGATGCAAAGTATTGATTCTCTGCAATCCCCATAACCCGGGCGGGCGTGTATGGACGGTGGAAGAACTGAAGCGGATAGCCGACATCTGTAAGGAAAGCAATACATTCGTCATTTCCGACGAGATACATGCCGACTTGACTTTGCCGCCTTATAAGCATCATCCGTTTGCCACGGTTTCAGAAGCTGCGGCACAGAACTCCCTCACCTTCATGGCCCCCAGCAAAGCATTCAATATGCCGGGATTGGGAAGTTCGTACGCCATTATCCTCAATGAAGACATCCGCCACCGTTTTCAAGGGTTCATGGAAGCAGGCGAGTTCTGCGAGGGACACATGTTGGCCTATATCGGTGCGGCGGCTGCCTATATGCATGGTGAGGAGTGGTTGGAACAGCTGCTGGACTATATAAAGGGTAATATCGACTTCACGGAGAACTACCTGCGCGAGCATATTCCGGGCATCGGCATGATACGTCCGCAGGCTTCCTATCTGATTTATCTGGACTGCCGGGGATTAGGGCTGACTCAGGAGGAACTGGTGCGGCTGTTTGTGGACAAGGCGCATCTGGCACTGAATGACGGAACCATGTTCGGTGAACCGGGCAGGGGCTTTATGCGGTTGAATATCGGTTGCCCGCGTTCGGTACTGGAGCAGGCATTGAAGCAACTGGAAGCTGCGGTTGCAGGCAGATGATAACTGAGTTTGACGGATTGAATAAAGAATGATTTAGACAGAAGAACATAGGAACAAAAACATAAGAACAGAAGGAAAAAAATGTTCTTTTGTCTGAAAACACATCTCCTATATATGAATCGATTACCTTTCCTGGGACTGTTGCTTGCATTGCTGTGCCTCGTTTCCTGCCGGCAGATGAACGATGTGCGTCTGCTGTATCTGGCAGAAGAACAAGTAGGAATAAATGTGGACAGTATTTATGTTTTGCTGTCGCAGATAGAGAAACCCTCGCAGCTCTCGGGTGAAGAGCGGTTGTTGTATGGATGGCTGAATGCCTATGTGCACTGTAAGCGGAAAAACTCGATGACGGAAGATTCCCTGATATTGCCTGCTTCCGATTATTATGCTTTTTGCAACGACACAGCGAAGAACCTGCTCTCCTACCAACTGAAGGCCTGGTATTGGCATTGGCTGAAAAAGCACGGACAGTGTATGGCTGCCATTGACAGTGGCATAGCTCTTGCCAAAGCCTTGCAAGATACCGGAAGAATGGCTGATATGCTGAGTGATAAGGCATATTGGTATGTGTACGTCTGGAAAGATTATGAGAAAGCCATAGAAACTTTCCGTGCTGCCATAGCCCTGAATGCAAAGGCCGAGAACTTCTTCTCCATGGGTATTGCCCTGGGGCTGAATAAGAATGATTCTGCACCTTACTACATGGAGCGTAGCATAGGATTGGCAATGCAGTCGGGAGATACTAACCGGATAGTGCATTATTTGCGCAATTATGCCCAGTTGCAGGCCTATTCCTTTGATGAACCTTCCGGTGCGATAGCTACTATTCGCCGTATGGAACAGTATGTCGTCGATCCGGTGCAGTTGCGTATGGGAGATCTGGTGAAAGTGGAAGTGTTCTTGAAAGAAGGACTGATTGATTCGGCAGAATACTATTTGAATAAGGAGAGAGAACACAGTGAAGGCAGGAACAGGTTTCTGACGGAAGAGAATATGGTGGCAGTATACAGGGCATTGATAGATTATACACGTTACCGTACGTTTGATGTGCTGGATGTGGCTCGTTATAACGATTCTGTGGCCAATGCCCTTACCGCAGTGCAAAGCACAGTCCGGCGTAAGGATGAGTCGAAGGAGACGCTTTCGCAAGCCAACCTGATTCTGACGGTGGAACGGAAGCAGGCACAGTTGAATTTGTTGCTGGCACTGTTGGTACTGGTACTTGCGGGTGGCGGTGCATTTCTTTATGTCCGTAACCGGCGCGATAGGCTGATTGAAGCGGAGGAACGGGCAGAAACACTGACCCGGTTGCTGGAGGATGCGACAAAGAGCCGGTCGGAAGAGGAGGACGGACAGTTTTTCCGTAAAATACTGTTGCAGCAATTGGGCATGATTCGGCTGGTGGCTAAACAGCCCACCTCACAGAATCAGGAGCTGCTTCGCCGCATTTCGGGTATTACCAGCCATGAACTGCCGGTAGAGAGCTTGCTGGTTTGGGAGGATTTGTACCCCATCATAGACCGGATTTATGATAACTTCTACACAAAAATGAACAGCCGTTTCGGTGATGTGCTCATCGACAAGGAGAAACAGCTTTGCTGTCTGCTTTGTGCGGACTTCTCGACGAAGGAGATTAGTGTGGTGACACAACAAAGCATTCCCACCATCTACCAACGGAAAACGACTATCCGCAAGAAGCTGGGGATGGGAGAGAAAGAGGGCATTGTAGAGTTTATGAAGAGCATATATACCGGAAAAGGCCTGATATAGACTATTACAAATTTAAAGTGTTTATATACAGTGATTTGTAGTCTGAAAATATAGACTTTTTATTCCTCGATATAGACCGTTTGAGGCATGTTTTACCCCTACCTTTGCATCAGTGAAATACAAAAGGTGAAACATTAAAATCAAACGCATAATGAAAAAGAATCTACTGAACAACGTTAGAAAAAGAGTGATGGTATGGATGGCCTTGGCAAGTATGGCCACTTTCCTTTCCGCCCAGACTTATCGGCTTTCCGGTTGTGTGCAGGACGAGAACCGCCAACCGGTAGAAGTGGCGAATGTGCTGCTGAAGCAGGCAAAGGACAGCACCTATATTACCGGCATGCTGACCGACACACAAGGCTGTTTCTCTTTTGACCGGCCACAGGGAGAATACTTGCTGCATATCACCCTTATCGGGAGTGAAGACCTCTACCTGCCCGTTGTGTTGCGAGGAAACAAAAACGTTGGCGAATTGACATTGAAATCTTCTTCCGCCTCGCTGGACGAAGTGACCGTTACGGCCGCGCGTCCCGTTATCAAGCGTCTGGTGGATAGGGTAGTGTTCGATGCACATAATACCATAGCCTCTGCCGGAGGCAGTGCACTCGACCTTCTGCGTGAAGTGCCCGGTCTGCAGGTTGGACAAAACAGCATTGGTATTATAGGTAAAGGGGGGATCAGGGTTTATATCAACGACCGTGAGACGAAGCTGTCGGGGGATGAACTGATAGATTACCTCCGTTCCTATGACGCCTCCCAGATACTGAAGGTGGAGGTGATTACCACGCCTCCGTCCAAGTACGATGCCGCCGGAAATGCAGGCATCATCAATATTCGCTTGAAGTCACGTCCCAAAGATTACGTGGGTGGTACGGCTTCCGCTTCCTACAGCGCTGGTGAAAAGGACAATTACGGATATGGCGGGGTAAGCCTGAACCTCAGCAAGGGGCGCGTGTCATCCTTCCTCAACGGGGGTACTACGCAGGGCAACTATGAGACGCGTGAGAAGAATTACCGCTATTTTCCGCAGAACATCTGGAACAGCCGTGCCGACTACACCAATTACATGAATAGCTTCTACCTTCAGGGAGGTGTGGATGTATCGTTGGAACGGGACTGGAGTGCAGGTATGCAGGCCATCTATAATCACAGTGCCCCCAAACCGGGCAACGCCCTTTCATGGACGGAAGTTTACGATGCCTCTACCGCCGTACTGGATTCTCTGCTGTACTCCAACAGTGACAAGGATACCGGTTCCGACCGCCTCAATCTGAACTTCCATACCGATAAGGTCTGGGATGACAAAGGCAAGAAAATGACTTGGGATGTGGATTACCTGCGTGACAACCGGGACGAAAATATGGGCTTTCTCTCGAAAACCCTCCTGCCTGACGGTACGGAGATTCCGGGTACAAACTTCGATTACAACTATCTGCAACATCGCAAGGTGGATGTAGTCTCTTCCGCTCTTGATTTCATCCTTCCTTTTGAAAAGTACAAGATAACGGCAGGTGCCAAGGTCTCCTTTACCAACACTCGCAACGGTATCAATTACGATACGTCGGACCCTACGCTGGTGCAGGATGATTATTTCCGTTACAAGGAGCAAATCTATGCCTTATATGCTGATTATAGCCGTGAATATTCCGAACGTTTTTCCATGCAGTTGGGCTTGCGTATGGAGCACACCCGCACTACCGGTATTTCCGAAGCGAAGGATACGGAGGACAAGCACGACTATACGCGCTTATTCCCTACTGTCTATCTGCTTTATTCGCCTACAGACGGGAATGCGCTGAACTTCAGTTTCTCCAACCGCATCTCCCGTCCGTCGCAGAATATGGTCAATCCTTTTCCTTTCTATCAGAACAAATATACGTATGCCTGCGGGCGTGAGGACTTGAAACCCAGCTACACTTACAATGCAGAACTGGGATATACGTTGAAGAACAACTTCAATGTTTCCGCTTATTATTCTTATTCGGACGATGTATTCTTCCAGGTTGTGGACTTGGATGCCGAAACGAATGTGACCTCTTTCCTTTGGGAGAATTTCATGAAGACGCATGCTTTCGGGCTTAACAATTCGTACACTTTCCGTACCAAATGGCTGCAAGCTTACGCCCAGCATGGAGTGAGCTATCGCCGGACTACCTCCAGCGCTGTCACCACCTCTCCCGAGGAGAAAGGATGGGCTTATGATGCCAGTCTGCGCAACACTTTCTTCTTCAATGAAAAGAAGACTCTTCTGGCTACGTTGTCCGGTTCCTATTCTTCCCGGCAGTATCGGGGCATCTATCTGATGAGCCCCACTTACAGCGTCAGTGCAGGTATGCTTTACCGGTTGTTGGACAATAAGCTCAACCTCAGCCTGAATGTCAACAATCTGTTTGTCAGCCATTCCAAATTGGAAACCATGTCCAACGGGCTGAAGATAATTGCCGACAATCAGTTTGCCTTTACCAGTTTCCGTATCGGTGTATCCTATACTTTCGGTGGTGATATACGTAGCAAGGGCCAGCGGAACAGTAACGAGGATATTCAGAGGAGGCTATAATGCGGAAAGGATGCTACCCGGTTTCTCCCTTTTGCTGCTAAGTAAGAGATTGTCGTTCATTGTGGAGCGTTATTGTATAGGCTTTCTAATGTATATGAAGGGTCATTGGAGAAATACCCTTTGTTCATGACATCTATCACATCCTTTCCATTGTTGACATAAGTTCCTGTGGCGTGATTCATCAGCCCGGAACATTCCCGTCCGGCACCGGCATTGCCGTTATCCCAATAGAATACGGCCATGCCATTGGTGCGTGCAGCTTTGCATACATATTCCAGGTAGTATTTGCGGAATGCTTCAGAACGGTTGTTGTTGCGGTGTACGCACCCCATTTCTCCAATGTATACGGGAATCCCTTTTTCTACGTAAGCGGTTCTTAATGCTGCAAAGATTTTCTCAAGATGCTCTTCGTCTCCCCATTTCTCTTTTTTGCTGAGGGCGCCGGTGTGTCCCCACTCTGCAAATTTATTTTCCAATGCGAAGGTGGCAGGGTCGTAGTAGTGTACCGATATTAACAGACGGTCTTTTGTCGGGTCTGTTGGGAGCTGCAGGTGTTTTATGGTAAGATCAGGGTTTGTGCAATAGCCGCTGATACCTAAGTAGCGGGTTGCATTGTTGCCGCCGGTGGCACGGACGGCATCTACAAAAACTTGTTGCCATTCATTGAGTATGGCATATTGTTTGCCTCCATCGGTGGTGTTGGTGCCGATACCCCATCTTCCGTCATGAATCTCATTGAGGCCTTCGAAAATTAGGAATTCGCCTTTGTTCTCGAAACGTTGGGCTATTTGTGTCCACATGGATTTGAGTTGCTCTTTGATGGCGTTATTTACGTCTTTGTTTCGTGCTGCTTCTACGATATCAAGCCAGCGGTGCTCATCAAAACCGTCTTCGTGGATGTGGCGGTGTCCGTCGTGATGGATGTTGATAATGGCTTTCAGCCCGGCTCTTTCAGCATATTCCACCACTTCTGCCACGCGGTTCAGCCGGTCTGCGTCAATATGATAGTGCGGGGCTTCGCCTACTTTTCCCAACCAGGTAACGGGGATGCGGACTGATGTAAATCCGGCTTGTTTTACTTTCAAGAGTGTCTCTTGTGTAACTTTGCCGTTACCCCATGAAGTCTCGTCGGCTATTTCGTTTACATGAGCGTCAAGCTGGTTACCCAGATTCCATCCGAGCCCCAGCTCCCTTGCCACTTTTACGGCAGGCAGATTTTCGTCTATGGCAGGTTTGTTCTCTTGTTCATTATTTGCAGCTTGGGTGATGATGATGACGGTTTCCTTTTCACCGGCCGTGATAGTTATGCCGGCTTTACGCGCATTCCCTTTATTGGCTTCTGCTGTAAATGTAAATGACATAAGGTTATCGGAAGAAGTATTTGATTTCGGTGTCATCCACTCGGCATTGGATTGGGCTGTTGCGACGGGATAGGATGAAACACGGATGGTTATTTCTCCACCGGCAGCTGCGAGGTTCTGAGGGTATACACTTTTCACTGTGAGATAGGGCAACTCCTCTATGGAGGAATTGGAGCTGGAACAGGACAAAATGTTTATGGACAATAGTATTGCCATTACATTCTTCAAGAAGATGAACTTTGTGCTCATAAAATCAGTTTTATAGGTTTATGGCGACAAAGTTAGCGGTAATGGGGTTATGTATAGTTTGAAATTCTGCATATAGAGGTTTGAAATCCTACAAATCAGCCTATATTCATTCTTTGCCCGGTGTATCGGCTGGGTTGGACACCGAAATATTTCTTGAATAGGGTGCTGAAATATTTGGAGTTCACAAAGCCCGTTTGTATGGAAACATCGGTCACCGGTATTCCTTGTTGCAGTAGGGCGGCAGCCTGCTCAAGGCGGATAATACGGATGAAATCTTGCGGGGTATGCCCGGTAAGAGCTTTCAGTCGTTCGTGGAAAAGAGTCCGGCACATGGCCATATCCCGGCAGAGTTGGTCAATGTCGAATTCAAAGTTACTTATGTTTTCTTTCACGATTTGAGTCGCTTTCTCTACAAAGGCACTGTCTGCACTATTGGGCATGCTGGATTGTATAGTAGGCATTTCCTCAATAGTCTTGCTTGTTGGAAGGTCATGCCGCAGTGCAATCTGTGTGTAATATTGCCGCAGGCGTTTGCGGTTTTCTATTTGTGTCTGAATTTTGGCTTTCAGTATATCTATGTCAAAAGGCTTGGCTATGTAGTCATCGGCTCCTTTGTGCAGCCCTTCTATGATGGAAGTTCTGAAGGTCCTGGCAGTGAGCAGTATGACAGGTATGCCCGAAGTGGCAGGATTGCTTTTTATCCGGTTGCACATTTCGTCACCCTGCATGCCGGGCATCATTATATCGGACAATACTAAACTGGGGTATTGCGTTTCCATATATTCCAATGCTTCTTGTGCATTGGATTTGTCTATGACGTAGTAAATAGGTTCAAATATGCGGCGCATATAGAGGCGGAGTTCGTCATTGTCTTCTACTATAAGCAATGTGTCTTTGTCCGAGTCGCAGAGCATGGGGGCTTCAATAGTGACAGGCCTTTCCATAGCAGGAGTGGCAACGGATGCCGCAGAATTTGTGATTGTAGCTTTATTGAGTATGAGCGTAAATTCCGAACCTTGATTCACGACGGAGCTAACCTTGATGTCGCCTTTCAACAAAGTGGCAAGCCGCTTGGCTTGCAATAGCCCCAGACCGATGCCCGGAGTACCGGAACTGATGGCATTGCTGGCACGGAAAAAGCTTGTGAACAGTTTCTTTTGTTCTTTTGGGGAGATGCCGATTCCGGTGTCACTCACGATAATCTTTACTTTGTCTGCTTCGGCTTTCGCTCTGATGCTGATTTTTCCTCCTGCAGGGGTATATTTTAGGGCATTGGATAAAAGGTTGGTGAGTATCCGGTTCAATAATTTCGTGTCGGCCCATACTCCCAACCGACAGTCGATGTTACTCGTCTGCAATGTTTTTTGTTGTTGCTGGCAGAGGGGTTGAAAGATGGTAAGGAGATTGTCTGTAATCTGTTTTAGCGGCACAGCTTCTATCTGGGGTTTCATGCTGGAATGATCTATCCGTTCAAAGTCAAGTAACTGTGATAATATATCCAATAGCTTGTTGAGATTGGAATGTGCCAGTCCGATGGACCGGACGGCATCTTCATGAAGTGTGGAGTCATGGCGTAGTTCGTCCAGAGGAGCCTTGACAAGTGTAAGTGGTGTACGGATATCATGGGCTATGCTTACGAAAAAGGCGATTTTTTCGTTCATATAGTGGCGTACCAACTGTTGTTGTTTACTTTTTATAACTGCTCCTATTATACCCCATAGTGTCATGATGTATAATATCCATGCCCACCAAGTGTTCCACCATGGCTGGCAGATTGTGATACACGTAGTCCGACTGCTCAGTATGAGTCCGCTATTGAGGCTGTATGAACGTATGCAAAGCCGGTATCTGCCTGGCGACACATTTGTGTAGCGCAGTTGTTCATTGTTTCCCAGTTTGTTCCAGTTACGGTCGAATCCCTGAAGCATGTATTCGTATGCAATGTCTTCCTGATAGCGGAAGCTTACAGACTCGAATCCCATTGTGAATGAATTATGGCGATATGATAAAATAATGGTGCTATCTGCCAGCATTTGCATGAGTTCTGGGCGCATGCCCGCAGACTCCCTGGCATCTATATTGTCTATTCGGAAGTCGGTGAGTTGTAAGGATGGAGACTGATAGGAAGTCAGTGAAATGTGAGGCTTGAATATCAGTACACCAGTGGTACTTCCCAGTGCTATGCGTCCGTCGGCTAAAAGAGTGGCTGCGGAACGGTTGTAGAACCTCGACATTACTTGCTCGAAATTCTGGTTGTATATCTGCATGGATGGCTGCGGAGGAAGGCATGCCAAACCGTGGTCAGTAGTAATCCATAACATATTGCTATGGTCGATGAGCAAGGCACTCACACGGTTGGACGGCAGACGCTGTTCGGTAGAGAATGCCTTTTTTTCAGCAGTTTGTAAGTTATATAAATAAAGGCCTCCACCGTCAGTTCCCAGCCAGACCTGCTCATCGTCTACGAATACTATGGATTGGATGAAAGCATTGAAGTCTTCTCCTTTATTGTCAGTACTCTTAAACAAATGTGTGGATGTTCCGGTCTGTTTGTTTATCAGTACCAGTCCGTCTACTGTACCTACAGCAATGGTATGTGCATCCTTTTGTGCTATGCAGCGTACTTTGATTACGTTGTGTAACTTCCATTGCCGGGTGGAGCATTCCAGTTGCAGCAACTGATTTTCCATTGTCCCTATCCATAAATCTCCGTCTGTATCAAACAGTACTGTAGAGAGGTAGTCGGATGGTAAGCTGCTATTGTCGCTAAGGTAATGGTGTAAAATTTCTCCCTGGCTGTTGAGAAGAAATACCCCATTACCATAAGTACCTGCAGCAATATTATCCTGAGAATCAATGGAGATGCTTAATACCACATTACCTGCAAGTATCTGTCTGCATCGGTTATTTTGGGGATTGTATATGTTGATACCGTCATCGGTGGCAATCCACAGTTCACCGTTGCGCTGCTCACAGAATGCATTTACATTGTCATCGGCTAAGGAGGGCTCTTCTCCTTTGTGATGTCTTAGTAAAGTGGTGGTGGTTTCTTCGGGCATCATGAGAAATGCGCCGCCAGTGTAGGTTCCTATCCATATGTTGTCTTCATAATCCAGGCATAAGGAATATACTCCCATGGCAGTAAGCATTCGGTTGGCACGCGTGAAGAGTGGTTCTGTCTCGCCGGTCAGGTAGTTGTAGGTGTAGACTCCATCTCCGTCAAATCCCAATAGGATGGTAGAAGGTGTCATTTCTATCATGGAACGGATAGGAGTATGAGGAAGAGTTACGGCACCGGTTGCCTGTTCTTGCCATGAGTTGAGGTTGACGCTTTTTATTCCACTATTGAAAGTGCCTATCAATAATGTATCACTGCCTGATGGCACTAAAAGGCTTTGTACATAGGTGCCTGGACAGAGCTTATGCAGTAAAACTCTATCCTTGGAATAGATACGCAGGCCACATGTGCTACCGGTGGCAATACCTTGAGGCAATTCGGTGATATAGGTCACATGGTTTTCTGAATCGATAAGTTGAGGCATTTCACCAAATCGGCAACAATAGAGCCCGGTGCTCAGTCCTATCCACAATTGTTCTTGCGAGTCGATAAGAAGGTGCTGGAGAATCAGGCCCATGTAGATATGTTCTGCTAAATCAAGCCAGAGTTCGAATTGGTCAGTAAGCAAGTTGTATTTGTAAATCTGTCCTACATTGTTATAAGCATAAAGTGAATTGTTAGGACTTATAGCTAACATTGTGGTGCTTCCTGAAGCATCGGATAATTTCTGATTGGTTCCTAGTTGATAGCTTTTCATCGAACGCCCATTGAAACGGTTGATTCCATCAAGTGTGCCCATCCATATAGCTCCCGACTTGTCTGTTGCGATGGAAAAGACCCGTAGGCTGTTCAAACCCTCTTCTGTACCAAATTTCAGGCTGGAAAAGCGCTGGACATACTTGTCTGCATAGGCTGTGGTTGAGAACAGCATGAAGAAAAGTAAGACCAGAGTCTGGAGAGTTTGTTTAGTGCAGATATACATTTGCTATGCAATGTTGGTTAACGAGTACAAAAGTACATTAACTCTGTGAATGTTCAAAACAATAATCCAAATAAGTTCGAATTATTGAAAGTTTTTGTGTTGAAAATCAGTTATTTGTAATAAAATGTAAGAATTCAAACCTGATATGTAGGGATTCAAACCTGATGAATGGATACTTTGGTGAACTTTGTGACCTGACCAAGAATCTGGCTTACAAATTTTATTATTAATATTATGAAAGTAAAGAAATGTAAAAACACGTTACTCTGTGGTACACTTACTCTCTGTTTATGGGGAGGTTTTTCGCAAGTGAGAGCTGCTTCATTTGAAAATTTTGCAATAGAACAGCAAAGCAACAAAGTAATAGGTACTGTGAAAGATGAGTTTGGTCCGGTGATAGGGGCCTCTGTCGTTGAAAAAGGAACCAGCAACGGTGTTGTTACCGACTTAAACGGCAAATTCAGTTTAAACGTCAAACCCGGCGCAACGTTAATCATCAGTTTTGTGGGATACAAGCAGCAGGAGGTGAAAGCAGGCAATGCTCCACTGAATATTGTACTTGAAGAAGACAGTAAGATGCTGGGTGAAGTGGTAGTAACCGCTTTGGGCATCAAGCGCGAGCGCAAGGCTTTGGGATACGGTGTGGCCGAGGTACAAGGTGAGGCATTGACCAAGGCCAAAGAAACGAATGTTATCAATTCAATGGCAGGTCGTGTGCCGGGTTTGGTGGTGAGCCAGACCGCGGGTGGAGCCTCAGGCTCTTCGCGTGTAATATTACGCGGTAGCACAGAAATGACCGGTAATAACCAGCCTTTGTATGTGATAGACGGCGTGCCTTTGGATAATACAAATTTTGGTAGCGCCGGTACTTATGGTGGTTTTGACCTTGGAGACGGTATTTCCAGTGTAAATCCCGATGACATTGAGAGCATGTCGGTATTGAAGGGACCCGCGGCATCGGCTCTTTATGGTAGTCGTGCCAGCCATGGGGTAATCCTTATCACTACCAAGAAAGCCAATAAGGATAAAATCAGCGTGGAATACAATGGAACTATGACTTTTGATACCCAGTTGGCCAAATGGGATGATGTCCAGCAGATTTATGGTATGGGCAGTAATGGTACTTATCCCATCAATGCTGTGTCTAATACCAACATGAGTTGGGGGG
This sequence comes from Bacteroides muris (ex Fokt et al. 2023), assembly GCF_024704895.1. NCBI lineage: Bacteria > Pseudomonadati > Bacteroidota > Bacteroidia > Bacteroidales > Bacteroidaceae > Bacteroides > Bacteroides muris (ex Fokt et al. 2023). Next base: position 34,647 of record NZ_JAMZEE010000030.1, read on the forward strand.
CCAAAGCTGACGGTACCAATATGCTTAAGTACTTCGATGGTGTGGAACGTCCTTATCTGATAGTTCCAGACAATACTTCCCAGTTTTTCCGCACAGGCTTTACTGCAACTAACAGTGCTATCATTGGGGTGAATAATGGCAAGACCGGTATTCGTTTCACCTATACTGATATGCGCAACAAAGATATCGTACCAAAGACTCATATGAGCCGGGACATCTTCAATTTGCGTGCCAATACTACTGCCGGGAAATTTGACTTGGACTTCAGTGGCAACTATACCCGTGAAGATGTGAAAAACCGTCCGGCATTGGGAGACAGTAAATCAAATATAGGCAAGAATCTGATGACTTTGGCCACCACTTATGACCAGAAATGGCTTAAGACTTATCAGGATGCCAACGGTGAATACTCTAACTGGAATGGCATGGACCCTTATAATGTGAATCCTTATTGGGATGTTTACAAGAACTCGAACAACTCCAAGAAAGATCAATTCCGTTTCAATGGTAAGGTTGTCTGGAACATCACCCAACACCTGAAGGTACAGGGGACAGCAGGAGCCGAGCTTAATTGGTTTACTTTTGAGGACTACAAGGCTCCTACCACGCCAGGATATGAATCCGGTTACTTGCAGAATAATAATTTCCGTAATCGAATGTATAATTTCGAGCTTCTGGCACTCTATAATAACTCTTGGGGAGATTTCGACTTTAATGCGACATTGGGCGGTAACTTGTACAAGGTGAATAACCAGACTATAGTCACTACTGCCAAGGACATGAAGATTCGCGATGTGGTGGCTTTGATGAGCTTCAATGAGGTAAGTGTAGAGCCTTACAGTTATCGTAAGCAGATTAACTCTATTTATGGTGCCGTTAACCTGGGTTGGAAGCACATGCTTTACTTTGATGCAACCCTTCGTGGCGACCAGTCTTCCACATTGCCCGTCAGTAATAACATGTATATCTATCCTTCTTTCTCCGGTAGCTTTGTATTCTCCGAGTTGCTGAAATTGGGTGACAAGCTTCCTTATGGTAAAGTGCGTATGTCGTGGGCGCAAGTTGGTAGTGATACCGATCCGTATCAGTTGGGATTGGTGTATACCAAGTCTAAGTTTGCTTATCCGGGTTATACTATTGGTTATATCAGTAACGGCACTATTCCCAATAAAGATTTGAAACCTACCAAGACCAATTCGTTTGAAATGGGGCTGGAACTGAAATTCCTGAAGAACCGTATCGGCTTGGATTTCACTTATTACAGTCAGCTTAGTAAGAATCAGATTATGGGTATGGCCAGTTCCTCGACTTCCGGTTATGGCTATCGTTTGATTAATGCAGGTGAAATCGAGAATAAAGGTGTGGAAATAGCTTTGAACACTCGTCCGATCCAAACGAAAGATTTCTCTTGGGATTTGAATTTCAACTTCTCGAAGAATAGTAACAAGGTGAAGAAACTGGTGGACGACATGGATATGTTTGAACTGGAAAAGGCTACATGGCTTGACGTACAAGTGGCTGCCAAGGTAGGTGAGAATTTCGGTTCTATCGTAGGTCCCGACTTCCAGCGTAACGAAAACGGTGATATTCTTATCGATCCGTCAACCGGATTGCCTATGTACGACAAGAGCAACCATGTACTGGGAAATGCCTCCTGGGACTGGACCGGCGGTGTCCATACCAACTTCTCCTATAAGAATATTTCACTTTCTGCTGTCTTTGATGTGAAGGTAGGGGCTGATCTTTATTCTATGTCAGCTCGGGCCGCGCATGAGACGGGCAAGAGCATGGTCACTTTGGAAGGCCGCGAAGCATGGTATAAGTCCGAAGAGGCCCGTCAGGCAGCAGGCTATGCCAAAGATTCTCCTGATTGGATGCCCACCGGCGGTTTCATTGCTCCGGGTGTGATAGACAATGGTGACGGTACTTATCGTGAAAATGACATTGTGATTAATCCCGAGAAGTATTGGATGAGTGTCTGTCGCAATGCGCCTTCCATGTTTATCTATGATAACTCTTATGTGAAGTGTCGCGAAATCACATTGAGCTACACCTTGCCCAAGGCTTGGCTGAAGAATGTGGTAGATGGACTGACAATATCGTTTGTTGCTCGTAATCCGTTCATTGTCTGGAAGAATATTCCTAACATTGACCCGGACTCCAACTACAACAATACCACCGGTATGGGTATGGAGTATGGCTCGTTGCCTTCACGCAAGAGCTACGGTTTCAATGTCAATGTGAAATTTTAAGAGACCCCATGAAATTTATCAGATACATTTACTAAAAAAGATATATACAATGAGACACTATAAATCATATATCACAATGGCGTTGGCTGCATTTGCTTTGTTTTTCGTTTCTTGCAGCGATGAGTATATGGAGAACATGAATACCGATCCCTCAAAGGCTGACACCATCGATCCTAACGCACAACTTACCACCGCCCAGCTCCATACCTATGGAGACCTGGAGGTGAGTGAAACTTACCGTAGTTATATTTACGCCTTCAACCAGCAGTTGATGGGCTGCTGGAATACTACAAACTATGGTGGCCGCCATACACTTGACCTTAACGAGATGGGGCATATCTGGCAGAACTACTATTTGAAAAATATCAAGGACCTTACCGATGCACAGGCACGTACTACGGATGATGAAGAGAAGGTGAACATCAATGCGGCTGTCCGCATTTATCGTGTCTATCTCATGTCTCATCTTACTGATATTTATGGCGATGTGCCTTACTTTGAAGCGGGAAGAGGTTTTATTGATGGTAAGTTTACGCCTAGATATGACACACAAGAAGAGATTTATAATGACTTTTTTGTGGAGCTCGACGCTGCCGTAACAGCTTTTGATGGCACCAAAGACCGTATCACCGGGGATGTCATTTATAGCGGCGACATAAACAAATGGAAAAAGTTTGCCAATTCACTCCGCCTGCGTTATGCTATGCGTATCTCGGATGTCAACCCACAGAAAGCTCAGGAAGAATTTGAAAAAGCTTTGGCGGCAGATGGAGGTATCATTGCCTCCGGTGCTGATGACGCACTGATTCCTTATTTGGATGTTGCTTTTGACTTTGGTGGCGAAAGCTATTCCGACTATCGTCGTAATGCTTTGTCACAGCGTTTGTATGGTAACGATCCTCGCAATAACCCCAGTTTTATCTGCTCTACTTTTTATAATCAGCTGTTCAATACTGGTGACCCTCGTTTCTATGCTATCATACGGTTCTACTTTGACCAGATAATGAGCACAACCAGTACCGAGGGCCGCATTGACATCACTGAAGAGGTATTGGCGAAAAATATGGCGCATCCACGCGATCCGGGTGCATTTTTCTATGAACCTTGGCCCGAAGCTTATGAGAGCGACCTTATAAAAGAACTGCAGGAAAGCAATCCTGCCATTGAAAAGATTTCCATGGATACGGAAACGGAACCCAAGTTGGCAAGTAACTTTCTTGAGGGTGAAAATCCGGGTGTGGTTATAACTTCGGCCGAAGTGGAGTTTCTGCTGGCAGAGGCTGCTCTGAAAGGATGGAATGTGGCAGGTTCCGTAGAAGAGCATTATAGAAAAGGTGTACGTGCGGCTATGGACTTCTTGACGGACAATTACGGATGTGATAAAATTACTGACGAAGAGTTCGATAACTATATGGCCAATAACATTATTGGTTATACGGCAGAGCAGAAAAAGGCATCTATCAATACGCAGGCATGGATTCTGCATTTCACCAATCCGTTGGAGTGTTGGGCTAATTTGCGCCGTTCCAACTACCCACAGCTAAAGTCTCCTGCAGAGTATGGTTTCAGCCAAGTTCTTACGGGGGGGGCAGCTATTCCGGTTCGTCTGTGCTATCCTGTGCTGGAATCTTCATACAATAAGAAAAACTATGAGGAAGCGCTAGAGCGTATGGGAGGTAATAATAGCTGGAACACTCCTGTGTGGTGGGATAAAAATAATGTTCAATAATTTCTGTTCAACATCAAATAAACTATCAATATGAAAAAGATATATGTTATGCTATTTGCCATATTGGCATTCAACGCCTTCGTGGCAAGCTGCAGCGACGAAGAACCGTTCTCTACGGCTACGCTCGATGATGAGCCTCGTATACTCGATCCTACCTTTCCGGACCGGGTTAATGGAAATCTGGCTACATTTGCCAATTTCAGTCGTGATGGCAAATTTTCGATGAAACTCACAGTGACTCCCGCAGACTATACTACCGTAACTTGGTTTGTGGATGGAGAAGAAGTGGCTACCGGTACTGAAATAGAAAAGGAATTTATGGCAGGAACTTATCATCTTAAAATAACAGCTACCACCACTGTCGGAAAATCTACTTACCGTGAGGGGCTTATCCAGGTAAATCCTTTAGCGGATGACCCCAGTGCCACTGAAGTAGCATTCGAACGTATTGTGGCTCCCGGCAATAAAGCTTGTCTTTACGGTGATAATCTGGATAAAGTGGAAAGCATTCTCATTGGTGGAATGGCTGCCATGGATATTACTTATGTGGAGTCGGAAGATGGCAATTATGTGGAATATACTGTACCTGCCGGCTTGTCGGAGGGAGACTATCGGGCTGTTTTTATCGATGCCGAAGGTAATGAATACGGTGCCAATAAAGTGAAAGTGACTAAAGGGGCTATGATTACAATGGGTGCCAACCGTGCTACCGCCGGTGCGGCATGGATAATGACCGGTATAAATCTTGATGCTGTTGCCTCGATTACAATAAATGGTGTGGATGTAGTGGAATTTGCAAAGCAAACAGCCACTTCTCTCACGCTGATTTGCCCGGAACTGGAAGAAGGAGAATATGCAGTGACTGGTAAGACTAAGACAGGTGAAAGTATACAATTCTATGCCAACGGCGAGGTTACTACAGAACAGAAAGTTACTATCTCTTCTGAGAAAGCCTTGTGGGAAGGTCATCACTATGTGTCCTGGGACAAAGAGGACGGTGATCCTAATAAGACATTTAATCTGATTCCTCAAGAAGTGATGACTGCCCTTAAGCCAGGGACTGTTTTGCGGGTTTATTACTCGATAGAACCTATGGCGGAATATCATCAGATGCAACTTGCTACCGGTTGGTGGTCAGGGCTGATGGATACGATAGAATTTGGCAAAGGTGGTGTTTACGAACTGATTATTACCCAAGAGATTATTGACAAGATAAAGGCTGAGGCCGGATTCCTTTGTGTGGGACATGGTTACTATGTCGACTTGGTAACGGTTCAATAATTTCTAATAAAGAGCATAAAAATGCATACTTATATTTTACGATTTTTTCTTTTGTTCGCTGCATCTGCCACAAATCTTTGTGCGCAGATGCCCATATATCAAAATCCTGATATGCCTATCGAAGTGCGCGTTGAGGATGCGTTAAGCCGTATGACACTTGAAGAAAAGGTGGCACTTTGCCATGCACAGAGCAAGTTTTCATCGGCAGGTGTGCCCCGTTTGGGTATTCCTGAGTTGTGGATGAGTGATGGCCCTCATGGAGTTCGCCATGAGTTTGAATGGAATACTTGGAATTATGCGGGTTGGACTAACGATTCTATTACGGCTTTTCCTGCTCTTACGGCTCTTGCTGCCACTTGGAACCCGGAGATGGCTGCACGTTATGGCAAGGCTGTTGGCGAGGAGGCACGTTATCGTAAGAAAGACGTATTGTTAGGTCCCGGTGTCAATATCTACCGTACTCCCCTTAATGGGCGTAACTTTGAGTATATGGGTGAAGACCCTTATCTTGCCGGTGTGATGGCGGTTCCTTATGTCAAGGAATTGCAAAAGAACGGTGTTGCGGCTTGTGTGAAGCATTTTGCATTGAACAATCAGGAGCAGTGGCGTGGTACCGTTGACGTTGAAGTGAGTGACCGTGCTCTTTACGAAATCTATTTGCCTGCTTTCAAGCAGGCAATAGTGGAAGGGGGAGCATGGAGCGTCATGGGAGCTTATAACAAGTATCGTGGTCAGCATTGTTGCCATAATGCCCGTCTGCTCAATGATATTCTACGTGATGAATGGGGATTTGACGGTTGTGTCATTACAGATTGGGGAGGAGCTCACGACACCAAAGAGGCTGCTCTTAATGGTCTTGACATCGAAATGGGGTCTTATACCAACGGTTTGACTTCGGATAATAGCTTGGGGTATAATCTCTACTATTTGGCAGACCCCTATCTGGAGATGTTGAAGAAGGGGGAGTTGCCGATGGCGTCAGTGGATGCGAAAGCGAGGAATATACTGCGCCTGATTTTCCGGACTTCATTGAATCCGAATAAGCCGTATGGCTCACTCTGTACCAAAGAACATTATGATGTGGCTAAAGTAATAGGTGACGAGTCCATCGTGCTGTTGCGGAACAAGGGCATTCTTCCATTACAAGCTGATAAGTATAACCGGATATTGGTGGTTGGTGACAATGCTGTCCGTAGACTTACGGATGGTGGCGGTTCGTCGGAATTGAAACCAAAAGATATGATTTCTCCACTTGATGCACTGCGTGCCCTATATGGCGATAAGATAGAATACGCTCAGGGTTATGCATGTGGCCGTCCCTTTTTTGGGTATGAGGAGGAAATACAACAGACGGTGATAGACTCTTTGCGTGCTGAGGCTGTAGCAAAGGCACGGCGGGCAGATGTTGTTATCTATGTGGGAGGTTTGAATAAAAACGCTTTTCAGGATTGTGAATCTACTGACCGTAAGTCGTATAACTTACCTTTTTCTCAAGATGAATTGATAGAAGAGCTTGTTGCTGTGAATCCAAATCTTGTGATAGCTAATATCAGTGGTAATGCTTATGCTATGCCGTGGTTGGAGAAAGTACCTGCAATTCTGCATATTTCTTATTTGGGAACCATGGGAGGATCTTCGATTGCAGATGTTATCAGTGGTAAAGTGAATCCGTCGGGTAAACTGCCTTATTCTTTTCCGGTAAAGTTAAGCGATTGTTCGGCGCACTCTTTTGGTGAAGGGGCTTATCCGGGTATCGATACTGGCAAGGAAGATGTGTCTTTGACGGATTATCAGCGCAATGTCGGTGTCAACCCTAAAGAAGAGTATAAAGATGATATTTTAGTAGGTTATCGTTGGCACGATACAAAGAAGATTCCCGCTCTTTTTAGTTTTGGCCATGGATTGAGTTATACTTCTTTCAAATACGGCAAGTCTCGGCTGTCATCTAAGACGATGGATGAAAAAGGAAGTATTAAGGTAACAGTGCCTTTGACTAATACGGGTACGAGGATTGGTAAAGAAGTGGTACAACTTTATCTTGGAGATCCGGTGTGTAGCGTTATCCGTCCATTGAAAGAGTTGAAGCATTTTACAAAAGTAGAGGTCGAACCTGATGAAACTGTTCAAGTGGAATTTGTTATCACTCCTGATGATTTGAAGTTTTTTGATGAGGCAAGCCATCGATGGGTAGCTGAACCGGGAGTGTTCAATGTGTATGTCGGGACTTCATCTGCAGATATTCGTTGCATGCACTCCTTTAAATATATATGTGATTGACGCAATAATTCAACGGCAATTAAACATATATGTGAAGAAAACGTACTGCCTTTTAGGCAGTACGTTGCATAATGAATCATTCTTTTGAAGCTTGAAATTTAATCAATATCCATTATCTTTGTATATTTGGATAGATAATTGCTAATATAAAACCATGATGAAACAGAAACTTCTTTACCTTTTGCCACTCTTCCTATTGTCGGGATGCGGGCAGGCTATTTACAAGAATGCATCTCTGCCGGCAGAAGAACGTGCCGGACTTTTGCTGAAGGAACTGACGCTCGAAGAGAAGGTGTCCTTGATGATGGACAGCTCCAAACCGGTGGAACGTCTGGGCATCAAGCCCTATAACTGGTGGAATGAAGCGTTGCATGGAGTGGCGCGTGCCGGGCTGGCCACAGTGTTTCCCCAACCGATTGGTATGGCGGCATCTTTCTCGCCGGAGACTGTATACGAGGTATTTACTGCTGTTTCTGATGAGGCCCGTGCCAAGAATGCCTACTATACATCTCAGGAAAGCCATGAGCGCTATCAAGGGTTGACGATGTGGACGCCTACGGTGAACATCTACCGCGACCCTCGCTGGGGAAGGGGTATAGAGACCTATGGGGAAGACCCTTATCTGACCAGCCGTATGGGTGTGATGGTTGTAAAGGGTTTGCAGGGCACGAACGATGGAAAATATGACAAGCTGCATGCTTGTGCCAAGCACTTTGCCGTACACTCCGGTCCGGAGTGGAACCGCCATGAGTTTAATGCGGAAAATATCAAGCCCCGTGATTTGTATGAAACTTATCTTCCTCCTTTCGAAGCTTTGGTGAAAGAAGGAAAAGTGAAGGAGGTGATGTGTGCCTACAACCGTTTTGAGGGCAATCCTTGCTGTGGTAGCGACCGCCTGCTGATGCAGATTTTGCGCGATGAGTGGGGATTTGACGGTATTGTCCTTTCGGACTGTGGAGCTATTGCCGATTTTTACAGAGACTATGGTCATAAGACGCATTCCGATGCAGAGTCTGCTTCGGCGGCTGCCGTACTGAGTGGAACGGACTTGGAATGCGGTTCGAGTTACGAGGCTCTGGTAGAAGCGGTGAAGCAGGGAAAGATTGATGAAGAAGCAGTGGATGTAGCAGTCAAGCGTCTTTTGACGGCCCGTTTTGCACTGGGTGAAATGGACGAGCCGGAGAAGGTGTCCTGGACCGACATTCCTTTTTCTGTGGTGGCTTCTGCCGGACACGACTCTCTGGCACTCGACATGGCTCGCAAGTCCATGACACTGCTTATGAACAAGGATAATACCTTGCCGTTGAAGCGCGGAGGATTGACTGTGGCCGTGATGGGGCCGAACGCCAATGATTCTGTGATGCAGTGGGGAAATTATAACGGTATGCCTCCGCACACAGTCACCATTCTGGATGGAATTAGAAAAGCCTTGGGCTCTGACGACCGGCTTATTTATGAACAAGGCTGCGGATGGGTGGAGAGAGCTCAGATACAGAGCGTCTTCAACCGTTGCCAGACTGCCGACGGAAAACCCGGATTTACTGCACGCTACTGGAATAACGTGACTCGTGACGGTGAGCCAGTCACTACTGCCCAAGTGACCACTCCTTTCCATTTCTGTACATCCGGTGCCACGGTTTTTGCTCCGGGTGTGAACCTTACCGACTTCTCGGCAACCTATAACAGCGTATTCACTCCCGACCAGTCGGGAGAGGTTGTCTTTGACATCTATGCCTATGGTTCAGGTAGATTGCGGATAAATGGGGAGGAAGTGAGAGGATTCTCCAATCAGCACGGTGGGCAGAAGAGTACTTGTACTTTGCAGGTACAAGCAGGAAAAACGTATGACATTGAACTGGATTTTGAATATTTCCGTAGCGATGCACAGCTGAACTTCGACCTTGGATTTAAGAATGAAGTGGATGTGAGGAAATCTGTGGAGCGTGTAAAGGATGCTGATGTCGTGGTCTTTGTGGGAGGAGTTTCTCCGAACCTCGAAGGCGAGGAGATGGGCGTTGAGCTTCCCGGATTCAGAGGGGGCGACCGTACGGATATCGAGTTGCCTGCTGTTCAGCGGGAACTGATTGCCGCTTTGCACCGTGCCGGTAAAAAGGTGGTGTTGGTGAACTGTTCGGGTTCCCCCATCGGTCTGGAGCCGGAAACCGGGAGCTGTGGAGCTATTCTGCAGGCATGGTATCCCGGTCAGGCGGGCGGTACGGCTGTAGCTGAAGTATTGTTCGGTGATTACAATCCGGCAGGACGCTTGCCGGTAACCTTCTACCGTAATGTGTCACAGCTTCCTGATTTTGAGGATTATAATATGACGGGCCGGACTTACCGTTACATGACCCAGGAACCGCTTTTCCCCTTCGGTCATGGATTGAGCTATACTTCCTTCAGCTATGGTGCTGTGGTGCTTGGTTCGGATAATATAAAGTCCGGCGAGAAATTGAGATTGAGTGTCCCCGTAACCAATACCGGCAAATGTGACGGTGAAGAGGTCGTGCAGGTCTATTTGAAGAAGCATGATGATGCAGAAGGACCGGGCAAGGCGTTGCGTGCTTTCAAACGGGTGCATATTCCGGCAGGAAAAACGGTTGATGTGAAGTTTGATTTGGGTGACAAGGAATTAATGTGGTGGAATCCGCAAAGCAATACCATGTGCGTTTCCGAAGGCGGTTATGAACTGATGGTGGGCGGTAGCTCGCAGACTGCTGGTTTGCTGCGCCGGTCTTTTGTCATTCAGCCTTGATACATCACTGACAGAGTCAAAAAAAAGTTTTCCGCTTGAGGGTGAGTTATGACCCTCAAGCGGAATTTTTATATACTGGGAATACATGTTCTTAATAATCCTTAATACTATATGTTAACTCCCTTGTTTCTTTGTACTTCTCTAATTTTAATTGATATATTTGTGATATCATAATAATATCAATTAAATTTATAGAATATGGAAACAAAAGAGTATGGTTTCAGTGGTTTTAAGATGAATGGCTTTCTGGCCTTGTTCCTTCATTTGGTAGTGCTTACGGCGGTGATAATCTTTGGTTTTCTCATTTCTGTGCCTACCTTGATTCTTTCGGCGTGTCTGTGTCTGGTATGGTTCATTATGTTTGCCGGCTATATAGAGCTGGAACCGAACGAGGCGCGTGCCATGGTGTTCTTTGGCAAATACAAGGGAACATTCAAAGAGACTGGTTTTTTCTGGGTAAACCCATTCCTTGATAAGAAGAAGCTTTCGCTTCGTGCACGTAATCTGGATGTGGAGCCGATAAAGGTGAACGATAAGATTGGTAATCCTATTCTCATAGGACTGGTATTGGTGTGGAAGCTGAAGGACACTTATAAAGCCATGTTTGAGATTGATTCACAAACAATGGCTGCATCCGCTCCGACAGCGGGTAATGCCAACCAGGTGAGCCTTGGCAATGCGGTGGCCAACCGTATGAATGCATTCGAGAACTTCGTCATGATACAGAGTGATGCCGCTCTTCGCCAGGTTGCCGGTCAGTATGCCTATGATGATAATGAGATTGATACGGAGGAACTTACTCTTCGTTCGGGTGGTGAGGAGATTAACGAGCAGCTGGAACAGAAGTTGAACGAGCGTCTGGCTATGGCGGGTATGGAAGTGGTGGAAGCCCGTATCAACTATCTGGCTTATGCGCCTGAAATTGCCGCTGTGATGCTGCGTCGCCAGCAAGCATCTGCCATTATTACGGCACGCGAGAAGATTGTGGAAGGGGCAGTATCTATGGTAAAAATGGCGCTCCATAAACTTTCTGAAGAAGAAATTGTTGAACTGGACGAAGACAAGAAAGCGGCAATGGTCAGCAATCTGTTGGTAGTGCTTTGTGCGGATGAGGCTGCCCAACCGGTAGTCAATACGGGAACGTTGAACCATTGATAAAGGATACGGATGAAAGAGATGGGGGTTATAGGACGGTGGGCTCTTATACTGCTCTTGCTGGGCAATGTATACGGGGGCTTTGCACAAGATGCGAATACTGCGCGCGCGCAGCACATTTATGAATTGTTTGTGGCAGGGCAAGGTGACAGTATCCATGCGGCGTTGAACCGGGAGTTGCAGAAGAAACTGGCTCCGGCACTCTTCAATGATTCTTTCCGGCAAGCAGAGAAAATGTTTGGTAAATCCATATCAAAAGGAGAATGGAAGACCGATTCTGCCCAGGGAATTACTATCTATTATTCCGATGTGGAATTTGAACGTTATAATCTCCGTTTTCTGGTGGCTTTTGATGCTGACGGGGCACTGAATACAATCCGGCTAGTCCCTGCACCTGCTGTTAGCACTGCCCAACCGGTAGCCTATGATAAGAAAAAAATGGATGAAAGGGATATTACGCTGGGAGCCGACGGCTACAAGCTTCCCGGAACGTTGACTTTGCCCAAGCGGGCAGTCGGTCCGGATGCATGCAGGGTTCCTTGTGTTATTCTGGTACATGGTTCGGGGCCTCACGACCGTGACGAGACGATAGGTCCCAACAAGCCTTTCCGCGACCTGGCCTGGGGATTGGCGGAACGCGGCATTGCTGTCGTCCGCTATGAAAAACGGACAAAGGCATATGGTGCGGCTTGCGTTCCTGCCGGTCGCGAACTCGATTATGATACTGAGGCCGTGGACGATGCCGTTGCCATAGTGGAGCAGGTAAGGGCTTTGCCCGGGCTGGCTCCTGACAGTGTGTATGTGTTGGGGCACAGCCTGGGAGGTACATTGGCTCCCCGTATTGCCGGGCGTTCGAGAGGTTTGGCAGGTATCATTATCCTTGCCGGACTGGCAAGACCGCTTGAAGATGCTCTTGAGGAACAGGTTTATTATACCTCTTCTTTGACGGATTCTTCAGTCAATATGAAGGCTCAACTTGATGAACTGAAACAACAATTGGCTAATGTCAAAAAGCTTGGTACGGAAGAGTTTGATGAAACGATTTCCTTGCCATTGGGGCAGCCCCGCTCATATTGGCTGTTTGCCAATGCTTACAAACCGGTGGAAGTTGCCGCTAAACTAAAGCTGCCTATATTTGTTCTTCAAGGGGAGAGAGATTATCAGGTGACTATGGAAGACTTCGGTTTATGGCGTTCCGGTTTGTTGCGCTGCAAGAATGCATATTTCAAATCTTATCCGAAATTGAATCACTTGTTGCAGGAAGGCAGCGGCAAGGCGACTCCGTTTGAGTATAGCCATGCTTCGCCCGTCCCGGCATATGTTATGGATGACATTGCCTCCTTCGTGCGGGGCAAGCAGAATACTCTTTGATTGGTACTTGGTTATATCAAAGTAACTTCAATCGTAAATCGTAAATTGTTAAATAGTAAATAAATAGTGGCTAAAAAAGAAACTTCAACCAAAAGCTTTGTCCTCCGTGTGGATGCTGCAACGATGGATGCCATTGAAAAATGGGCAGCCGACGAGTTCCGTAGTACCAATGGACAGCTTCAGTGGATTATCGCTGAAGCATTGCGGAAGAGTGGGCGGATGAAGAAGTCCAAGAATCCTCCTCCGTCTGAAGAGAAAGCAGAGGAGGATTCGTAATAACAGATTCTAAATCGCAGATAGTATGATTAATCTTGGTCCTTATTCCGGCAAGAATTGCCCTATTCGGGTTACGCAAGCAGACGGAACGTATGTGGGAGAATGTGGAGGTTTTGTTGAAAGAAGCTGGCTGTACGTTTGATGATTTAGGACAGATGATTGTTTATCTGCGGGATGTTGCAGACTATACCGTGGTCAAAGGCATGTATGACAAGCGTTTCCCGGATATTCCGAGAGTGTTTGTATATGCTCCGGTATGTCGTCCGGGTTGGCTGATAGAGATGGAATGTATGGGAGTCAGGTCTTTAGAAAACAAGGAGTTTGCTCCATATTGATTTTTTCACTTTTAATTGATAGCTCTTAATTGAAAAAGTTTCTCATAGCTGTTTATGGTTGTTTGCTGCTCCTGCTTGCTGCAACTACGTTTGTAGAGCAGACGTACAGTACGGATTTTGTAGAAAAGCATGTTTATCATACGATTTGGTTTTGTTGCTTGTGGGGAGCCCTTGCTGCGATAACTGTTGTTGTGCTTGTAAGACAGCGGTTGTGGCGGCGTCTCCCGACGTTGTTGTTGCATGGCTCCTTCCTCGTGATTTTGGCGGGAGCTATGATTACGTTTCTTTGTGGTCGGAAAGGATATGTGCATCTTACTGTCGGCAGTGAGGTGAACTGCTTTTTGGAACAAGACGGCAGGCAGGTTGTAGAGTTACCGTTCACCTTACGTCTGGACAGTTTCCGGATTAAGTACTATCCGGGTACGGATGCTCCTGCAGATTATATCAGCTATATTCACGGCGAGAAGCCCGTCTCCATGAACCGTATTCTTTCACGGCAGGGGTTCCGCTTTTATCAGTCTTCCTTTGATGAGGATATGCAGGGAAGCTGGCTGACAGTGAATTATGACCCGTGGGGGATAGGGATTACCTATAGTGGATACCTCTTGTTAGGTGTCTCCATGCTTTGGATGCTGGTCAGCCGGGGCGGAGAGTTCCGCAGGCTGCTGAGGCATCCGTTGTTGAAGAAGGGAGGAATGTTTGTCCTATTATTGCTGTGCCTGGGAAGTGGGGTACATGCGCAGAAAAGAGGCCTTCCGGCACTGGCACGCAAGCAGGCGGATAGTCTCGCCCGTAAGCAGGTGATTTATAATGATCGTGTGGTTCCTTTCAATACCCTTGCGCGCGATTTTGTACTGAAACTGACGGGAAAACCGTCTTATGGAGGCATGACACCGGAGCAGGTGATTGGCGGATGGCTTCTGCGTCCGGAGGTTTGGCAGAATGAGCCGATGATTTATATCAAAAACGAGGCACTCCGTCGCCTGCTTCATTTGAAGACGCCCTATGCACGTCTGGCTGATTTGTTCGACGGTGAGAAGTATCGCTTGCAGAAGTACTGGAAGGAGGAGCAAGGCCATCGTCAGAAAATGACTTCTCTGGAAAAGGCCATTGTAGAGGCGGATGAAAAGGTGGGACTGATTTTGATGCTCCAAAATGGTACATTGATTCGTCCTTTGCCGGAAGACGGAAGTGTGGAGCCTATTTCCGATACTAAAATACAAGCCGAATTGCTGTATAACCGTGTTCCTTTCAGCAAGCTGCTGTTCATGTTCAACCTTACGGTGGGATTGTTGGCTTTCTTCCGTTTGTTGTACCGTGGCTTGCGCCGTTCGTCTGCATCAGGTTCTTCCGGTCGGATTACGGTGTTTGCTTCTTTTTCACATCTGACAGATGTTTTCTTTCCGGTTGCACTTTATGCAGCGTTTCTCTTTCAGCTCTTCGGGTATAGTCTGAGATGGTACATCGGCGGGCGAATTCCGTTGGGTAACGGATACGAAACAATGCAGTTCATGGCATTGTGTGCACTGTTCCTGGCTTGTCTGTTCCGGCGGCGTTTCCCGTTTATGGTGCCCTTCGGCTTTTTGTTGTCCGGTTTTGCCTTGCTGGTTTCATACTTGGGACAGATGAATCCCCAAATCACTCCCTTGATGCCTGTACTCGTTTCTCCATGGCTCAGTATGCATGTGTCATTGATAATGATGTCTTATGCTTTATTCGCTTTCATGATGCTGAACGGTATACTGGCACTGTGTCTCCGTCGTTCGGTCCGGATGTTGATGCTGCTCAGCCGACTGCTGCTTTATCCTGCCGCTTTCTTTTTGGGAGCCGGCATTTTTCTGGGTGCAGTTTGGGCCAATGTTTCATGGGGTCGTTATTGGGCTTGGGATCCAAAGGAGGTATGGGCGCTGATTACTTTCATGGTCTACGGGGTGGCGTTCCATGCACGTAGCCTACGTATTTTTCGCAGACCGTTGTTTTTCCATATCTATATGATTGTTGCCTTTCTGACAGTCTTGATGACCTATTTCGGGGTGAACTACATCCTTGGAGGAATACACAGCTATGCCAATGCCTGATTTTCGGGTGGTTCTACCTATTTATAATGACCGGCTTGTTTTATTATACCTAATTTAAGTGATTGCGTACTATCTGCCGATGCCTTATCTTTGCAGCGTCAGATTTGAATGAATTAGTTAGTCATAATTACGTAACCACTTTTATGAAGATAAAAGGATTCCCGCTTCCCGATGTGATATTGTGAAGCGGGGATTTTGTTACTATCGTGTAAACACGAAACGAATACCTTGCCGGCACGATATTTGTTTCTTGCATCACACGTTGTTAATTTCCTGCATGACATGTTATTGATATCTTGTGCCCTGCTTAATCAGCTTCCCGTACTCCGCTTCTCCCTCGCCAGTACCGAGATGATGTACCCTCCCTTGCTGTTCACCTTGTTCCAGTTCGTCCCATTGAATATTTTCCAGACGTAGTTTCCCAGCCTGCCGTAGTCCGACAGCTTCAGAATCTTCCTGATTTCCTCCCGGTCGGTGATGTATAGCTTTTTCAGGTTCAGCATGAGGCATTCCAGGTTGTGCGTATTCCTGTTGTAGGCATATCCGGGAATGTCCGGATCAGGATTTCCCTGCGCTCCTCCGCTTTCCCCCGGGGGAGTAAGAGGGGGAAGTGCTTTGCTTTCTTTTGCTTTGCTTTCTTTGCTTTGTTTTGAATTGCATGCATTTTCGGGGAAAATGTCTGCATCCTGCGTGCAATTTTCCCGTTTTTGCGTGCAAGTCCTGTCCTTATCCGTTTTGTCCTCTTCCGTCTCTACCAGCAGATAGGGCAGGGTGGTGAGGTCCCTTTTCCTTCGTTTGGTGGCTTCCAGCCACACTTTCTGTATCTCGGTAGAGGTCAGTACCCCTTGTTCCTTATAGGTTTTGGGGTCGAAAAAGGTTTTCTCCACCAGGATGTCCACTATTCCCTGCATCTCCTGCTCGTTGATGTCCCTTCCCGCCTTGTTTGTGAACAGAGTGCATTGCTCCGCGTTCCATTTCAGGTAATATCCGTTTTCCTTGTGTATCTTGCACAGCAGTTTCATTACCGCCGCCGTTCCTTTCAGTCCGAACCTGGCTTCCACCAGTTCCACTGCTATCTCTTCGAATAGATTTACTTTGAGGGGGAAATATAGCATTCCCCCATACATCATGGCCATTGTTTCTAGTGTTTTAATGATTGGTGATTCATGGTTAGCATACGGGTCTCCATTCCAGGAAGT
>NZ_JAMZEE010000031.1:0-48199 GCF_024704895.1 Bacteroides muris (ex Fokt et al. 2023)
TTTCGCTTCCTTTCTTGCGGATTTATAATTTTTTCTATAACTTGCCACTGTTTATCAGTAAGGTTAGTTGAGTATTGTTCCATAACTCTAATTGATTGACACTCATAAAGCTACAAATAAACCTTCAATTAACCTGCTGATTTACAATATATTATTCATTGTAATAACGTTTATCTTCAATAAATTTTAAACAGCTTCTCCTTTTGTGAATCGGGTGACAGGAGAAGAAGCCGAAAATGCAAAGAACCAGCTTAGGGAGCTAATCCGTCAGAATTACAATCATCCTTCCATCTATGTGTGGGGATTGCACAATGAGGTATATTCTCCCCATGAATATACGGCACAGCTTACTGCCGATCTTCATGACCTTGCTAAAACAGAAGACCCTGACCGTTATACTGTTTCAGTAAATGGTTATGGACACATGAATCATCCGGTGAATCTAAATGCTGATATTCAGGCAATGAATCGTTATTTTGGCTGGTATGAGAAAAAAATCAAGGATATAGACACGTGGATAGAAGATTTGGAAAAAGAGTATCCTAGCCAAAAATTTATTCTTTCGGAGTATGGTGCGGATGCCAATATTAATCATCAGACGGAACTGTTGGGAGAATCTTTGAAATGGTGGGAACAATATTATCCGGAGACATTTCAGACCAAAGTGCATGAATATCATTGGAGTGTGATTGCTAAACATCCGTATATCGTAGCTTCTTATTTATGGAACTCTTTTGACTTTGCTACTCCTATGGCTAATCGTGGAGGAATTGTGGCCAGGAATATGAAAGGCTTGATGACATTTGATAGAAAAACAAGAAAAGATTCCTATTATTGGTATAAAGCGAATTGGAGCAAGGAGCCTGTAGTGCATCTTACTCAACGTCGTAATATAGACAGGGAGCGTAAAGAAACTTCAGTAACAGTTTATTCGAATATTGGAACTCCCAAGGTCTATCTGAATGGTAAAGAGTTGCAGGGTATTCGAAAAGGCTATACAGAAGTGCATTATGTCTTTGACCATGTTTCCCTTGATAATGGAAAGAATATATTGAAGGCAGTGGCCGTAAAAAATGGAGAGGAATATATGGACGAAATAGAGTGGAATTATTCCGGAGAAAAGAACAGGGGAACTGAATTTTATGAAAATAAGCAGGAGCATTCCGGGTTTTAAAAAGTGAGGCGAATATAAAAAATCCCCTTGCTTTAGTATTGGTTCGTAATAGCATGTGGCTAAAGCAAGGGGATTTGAAAGAGATAGGCATATTTATCATCAAGAAAATTTTTGATACGTTTTAATGCTTTGGTAATCTGTGCCTCCACTGTTTTTACCGAGACGTTCATTTCATTGGCTATTTCTTGATTGGTTTTGCTTCCTTCCCGGCTTAATCGGAATACTTTTTGGCATTTGTCGGGCAATGCGTAAATAGCTTCCTGTACAAGAAGATTCAATTCCTCCATTTCAAGCATTGAAGCTGTTTCATCATTGATTATATCGTTTGCCTCGTCAAGCGGAAGCATCTTTTTTTTGTCTCGTAAACAGTTCAGACATCGGTTACGTACTGCTTGGAAAAGGTAGGCTTTTAGTGATAAAGTCAGATTTATTTGATTACCATGCTCCCATAAGTACATATAAATATCAAGAACGAGTTCTTCTCCCTCTTGTGTGTTGTTCAGATATAAATGCGCATATCGACAGAGGGGCACGAAATACATATCAAATAGATATTTGAAAGCGTGCTCATCTTTAGATTGTATAAGTTTCAATAATAAAATATCATCTGCAACCATACTAAAACAAAAGATAAAATCATTCTCTTTGATAAAGAGAATAGAAAATCCGGTGGTAAAGTTATGAATTATTTAATTATTTGAGTGCATTCTATTAATGCAAAATGATTATATTCTTTTTCCCTAACCAGATAGTTCGCTATCTATTTTTTAGGCTTGGTAGCAGTTTAATTCTCATTTTTCCCGAACACCTCAAAAGGCACACGGATAGACACCCCCCGTTGAATCAGATTGTATAGGTTAGGTAACATCCGGCGTTTAAAGTCTTTCCAGTTTGTACCGGGATTTTTGTTCCAGCCGGCTTCGGCTAAAGCCAACCCTCGGGGGAAAGTCATATAGGTGGCACGGTTTATATCTTTGATGGCTTCTCCCCATAGGGTTCCCATGATTCCTATGATTTGTTTGCGCTTGTCAGCCTCTAGTTTGTAAGTGGGATCGAAGCTGAATGTTTTCTGAAGGGTAGTGATGGGCATTCCCCAATTGTGGAATTCCGGAAAATCGTTCTTGTATTGCGGGTAGTCTAGATAAGCGTACTCACCGGGAGCAAGAATAAGAGTGTTGTTGGATTTCCGTGTCAGTTCGATACATTTAGGAGTGAGGGCGTTTCGCCAAGTCACGAGGGTGACATCTTGTGGATAGTCAAAGAGATATTTGCTGGCAGGGTAATAGATATTATCCAGCTCGCACCAGAGGATGGTGTGGAGTCCGTACCGTTTGGTAGAAGTCAACACCTTTCCGAAGAAGATGTTCATTAATTGGTCAGGATTGGTATAGCCGTGTTCCTTCATCAGTTGAAGGTTTTCGGGGCTTTTTGCCCAGTTCTTCTTGATGGCGGATTCATCCCCTCCCAAATGAATCTTCTTGGAGGGGAAGAGAAGTGACATTTCGCGGATGACATCATCAAGGAGCTTATATACTTGCGGATTGGCTGCGGAAAGCATGACATTGTCCGTTTTGCCCAATTTGAAGATGGAGTCTTTATGGATGTCACAACGCAGTTCCGGATAAGCTGTAAGAATGGCAGCCGTATGTCCGGGTATATCTATTTCGGGAATGATTTCCACGTTCAGGTTTGCGGCATATTCTACCAGGTCTTTAATTTGCTCTTGGGTATAGAAACCGTTGTCGGGTCCGTTATTACCCCCTTGAGGAGTACGGAAAGCGCCCACTTCGGTTAGTTTAGGATGACTTTTGATTTCAATTCGCCAGCCTTGATCGTCACTGAGGTGGAGCTGCAATACATTGAATTTATAACGTGCCATCTGCCGGATGTAGTGTTTCACATCATTCACGGGTAGAAAATGACGGGCAGGGTCGAGCATTAACGCACGGTGTGCATACGCCGGGCTGTCTTCGATGAAGAGGGACTGGATTTTTTTGTTTCCGGTGTTTATGACATCTCCTAAGAGTACTTGGTCAAGGGTGTATATGCCATAGAGTATGCCGGCGGCGGTTTTACCTTCAATGGTTATTTCGTTGGGAGTTATGGAGAGCCTGTATTGTTCATAGTCAGGAATTTCAGAGTTAAGTAGAAGCTTGATTCTTCCTTCTGTACCAATCGGGAGCTCCATATCGAATCGTTGGTGCCAAATGTTTTGTAGTTCATTGGCAATGAACGATAATGTACCGGAACTGATAACCATTTTTTCATTTTCCGAAAGTCGGAATAAACCTTCACCTTGTTGAATGTGGTTGGGTAAGGGGAGTAAAGCTGCCAGGTTGTTTTGTGCCTGAATATGGCATACTGATAATAACATTGCGAGCAGGAGGCATATTCCTGTTCTTTGGAAGGTGAAAAATGTTTTCATTTATATTGAAGATAAAGTTAGAATGCTTTGCAAATATACGGATATTATCTGATATCCGCCCCCCACATCAATTTATTCCGTAATGTGTCAAAGAAGATGTGGTTGTAGCGTTTTACTACTTTGATGGAATAATCTGCCCGTGAGATATGCAACCGGGTAGTTTCTTTACAGGACTCGCTACGCCCGTCGATGGCAACCAAGAAGTTATGGCTACGGCTTTCCACATCAAGTGTAATTTCCCAGTCGTCACAAATGACGATGGGACGGACGTTGAGACTATGCGGAGCCACAGGAGTAATGGCAATCGTCTTACTGTGAGGAACGATGACCGGACCTCCTACGCTGAGCGAATAGGCAGTAGAGCCAGTAGGGGTGGAAATGACCAGTCCATCGGCTTGATAGGTTGTCAGTGGAGCATCATTGATAGCTGCATGGATACTAATCATGGAAGAACTGTCTCTTTTTAGTACGGCAATTTCATTGAGTGCATAAGGAAACTTCATCAATAGTTCGTCATCACATTTCAGTTGTAGCACACTACGCTCTTCCACTTTATAATGGTTATTGTAAATTTCTTCAAAAGTGTTCTCCATTTCTTCGGGAGAGATATCCGCTAAAAATCCCAGACGGCCGGTATTAATGCCTAAAATTGGAATATTCTTTTTTCCTACACGGCTGGCTGCCTTCAGAAAAGTACCGTCACCACCGATGCTGATAACCATGTCGGCATGAAAGTCATCTTCGTCAAATAATTCGGCAGACGGTATGTCAAGATGTAAGTCGGCAGTCAGAAAATGATAGAATTCCCGGCAGACACAAAGTTGTGCATTATGCCGTTCCAATATGCGGAAAAGATTCTCTGCATGGGAAGATTTTTTTGCTTGGTAAGTATTTCCAATTATGGCAAATTTCATAGTCAATCTATTGTTATGCTGCGCAAAGATGCTATTTTTTTCTCAGAATGCTGCCAACATATTGCTATTATTTGTACTTTTGTCCCAAACTATAAACCAAATTATGACGAGATTAAGCGTAAATATAAATAAGGTTGCAACGCTGCGCAATGCCCGTGGAGGTGATGTTCCGAATGTTATAAAGGTTGCGCAGGATTGTGAAAGCTTTGGTGCTGATGGTATTACGGTGCATCCCCGTCCTGATGAAAGGCATATTCGCCGTAAGGATGTGTATGATTTGCGGCCGTTGTTGCGTACGGAGTTCAATATCGAAGGTTATCCTGCACCCGATTTTATGGATTTGGTCTTGAAGGTGAAACCGCATCAGGTTACTTTGGTTCCCGACAGTCCTACACAGCTGACTTCAAATGCAGGTTGGGATACCAAGACCCATTTTGACTTCTTGAACGAAGTGCTGGATGAGTTCAACAATGCCGGTATCCGTACTTCCGTATTTGTTTCCACCGATACCGAAATGATTGAATATGCCGCCAAGGCCGGTGCCGACCGCGTGGAGCTATATACGGAACCTTATGCTACGGCTTATCCCAAAGGACGGGAAGCGGCTGTGGCTCCTTTTGTCGAGGCTGCCAAGGTGGCCCGAAGCTTAGGTCTGGGGCTGAATGCCGGACATGACCTGAGTCTGGTGAATCTGAATTATTTTTATCAAAACATTCCGTGGCTGGACGAGGTGTCCATCGGGCATGCGCTGATTAGTGACGCATTGTATCTGGGATTGGAGCGTACGGTCAAGGAATATAAAAACTGTCTTCGCTGATGAATGTAATGTTGTTATTGGCCCAAGTGGCTCCGGCACTGACTGACTCTATTTCAGGTGCCAATCCGGTACTGACACAAGTAAACGCTTCCGACGAAATGAATTTATGGAGCATGGCCATCAAAGGTGGCTGGATTATGGTTGTTTTGGGCTTGATGTCCGTACTTTGTTTTTACATCTTGTTTGAACGTAATTATGTTATCCGGAAGGCGGGGAAAGAAGACCCTCAGTTCATGGATAAAATAAAGGATTATATTTTGGGTGGGGAATTGAAAGCTGCCATTGCTTATTGTCGCAGTGTGGATACTCCCTCGGCTCGTATGATTGAAAAAGGTATCAGCCGTTTGGGACGCCCGGTGAACGATGTGCAGGCTGCCATTGAGAATGTGGGTAATATTGAGGTTGCCAAACTGGAGAAGGGAATGACGATTATGGCCACTATTTCCAGTGGGGCTCCTATGCTTGGCTTCCTTGGCACGGTGACAGGCATGGTACGTGCGTTTTGGCAAATGGCGAATGCCGGGAATAATATTGATATCGGCTTGCTTTCCGGTGGTATTTATGAGGCAATGATTACTACGGTGGGCGGTTTGATAGTCGGCATCATAGCTATGTTTGCCTATAATTATCTGGTGACACTGATAGATGGCGTGGTCAACAAAATGGAAGCCAAGACAATGGCATTCATGGATTTGTTGAATGAACCGGCGAAATGATTAATTAAAAAATGAATAATTAAAAGAAGAGGAGAAGCGTGTTAAAACGTAGAGCTAAAATATCGCCCAATTTCAGTATGGCGTCCATGACGGACTTGATTTTCCTGCTGCTGATTTTCTTTATGATAACGTCTACCATGGTATCACCCAATGCTATCAAGGTGCTGTTGCCGCAGGGAAAGCAACAGACCTCTGCGAAGCCTTTGACAAGAGTTATCATAGATAAAAACCTGAATTATTATGCTGCTTTTGGCAATGACAAGGAACAGTCTCTGACGCTTGAAGAATTGACTCCTTTCCTGCAATCGTGTGCGGAGAAGGAACCTGAAATGTATATAGCTTTGTATGCTGACGAAACGGTGCCCTATCGGGAAATCGTGAAGGTGTTGAATATTGCGAATGAGAATAAGTTCAAGATGGTGCTGGCAACACGGCCGCCGGAAAACTAAATCGTACATTGTACATGGTTAAATTGTAAATGCAATGGTGAATCAGAAGAAGAAAGGAAAATATATAGGTATGGTAGGTGCACTCGTGGTGCATATTGCCATTATTGTCCTTTTGATACTGGTAGGATTCACCCGGCCGGAACCTTCGGAAGAAGGTGGTGTGCCTGTTATGTTGGGAGAAGTGCCCGATGCACTCGGTGCTGCCGATCCTTCTTTGGTAAAGGTGGACGTTATGCCGGAGGAAATTGCCCCCCGGGTGCAGGAAACGGTGGAGCAGGATATCATTACGCAGGAAACTGAAGAGTCAGTTGCGATAAAACCCAAAGCCCAACCCAAGAAAAAAGAGGAGGTGAAGAAGCCGGAAAAAACGGAAGCCGAAAAAGCGGAAGAAGCCCGTAAACTGGCGGCGGCAAAGGCCGAGCGGGAGCGTAAGGAAGCCGAAGAGGCTGCCCGCAGACGAGTGGCCGGCGCTTTTGGCAAAGGTGCCCAGATGGGTAGTAAAGGTGACACGGAAGGAGAAGGTATTCAAGGAAGTCCTACAGGGAATGCTCCGTCCGGAGCTACTTCGGGTACGGGAGGTTACGGTTCGTTTAATTTGGGCGGGCGTTCTCTCGGTGAGGGCGGATTGCCCCGACCGGTATATAATGTGCAGGATGAGGGCCGGGTTGTGGTGACCATCACAGTGAACCCTGCCGGACATGTGATAGCGACCAGTATCAATCGTCAGACCAATACCGTCAATCCGGCATTGCGGAAAGCGGCGGAAGATGCTGCCAGGAAAGCCCGTTTCAATGCGGTAAGCGGCTTGAACAATCAGACGGGAACAATAACGTATTATTTTAATCTAAAATAAGAGGAGGAACAATTATGGGTACAGTTTATGTCTTTTTTGCCGACGGATTTGAAGAAATAGAAGCTTTTACTTCTGTAGATGTGATGAGACGTGCCGGATTGAACGTAGAAATGGTGACGGTAACTCCTGATGAAATAGTGACGGGAGCACACCATGTTCCGGTCTTGTGCGATAAGAACATAGCGAACTGTGATTTCTCCGATGCGGAGCTTATATTATTGCCGGGCGGTATGCCGGGTGCGTCCACTTTGGAAAAATGTGGAGAACTGCGTAACCTGATACTGCGTTTTGCCCAAGAGCGGAAACCGATTGCTGCCATCTGTGCAGCTCCTATGGTATTGGGTAAATTAGGATTGCTGAAAGGCAAGAAAGCCACTTGTTATCCCGGATTTGAACAATATTTGGAAGGTGCGGAATGTACGGGTGCCCTGGTGGAAAGAGACGGCAATGTCATTACAGGAAAAGGACCGGGTGCTGCTATGGACTTTGCATTGGCTGTAGTGGAACTGCTACAAGGCAAAGGAAAAGTGCAGGAACTGAAAGAAGCCATGTGTGTTCTTTAATTTTCAAATCTCAATTAATGGAGTATGCTCTGATTGTAGCAGGTGGTAAGGGCTTGCGCATGGGAACCGACCTTCCCAAACAGTTTCTTCCGATAGGAGGAAAGCCGGTTTTGATGCGCACGTTGGAAGCTTTTTATGCCTGTAATGCTGAGATACAGATTATATTAGTACTTCCTCACAGCCAGCAGGACTACTGGAGGCAGCTGTGCAAGGAGTACTGTTTTTCATTGCCGCATGTTATTGCAGATGGAGGGGAGACGCGGTTTCACTCCGTAAAGAATGGTTTGGCTTTGGTAAAGACACCTGCTTTGGTTGGTGTGCACGATGGGGTACGTCCGTTTGTGGCCCGGGAGGTGATTACGCGCTGCTATGACTTGGCAGCTGAGAAAAAGGCCGTAATTCCAGTAATCGGTGTGGTAGAGACCGTTCGACGTATAGGAGGGAAAGGCAGTGTGACTGTCAGTAGGGATGACTATAGATTGGTGCAGACTCCCCAGGTTTTTGACGCAGAATTGCTGAAAGCGGCATACGAGCAGCCTTATATGCCCCACTTTACCGATGATGCTTCTGTGGTGGAGGCATTGGGTGCATCTGTCTTTTTGACACCGGGAAACAGGGAAAACATTAAAATAACCACTCCTTTTGATTTAAAAATAGCCACAGCTCTTATAGATTCATGTTCGATTTAGCCACGCGTGACATAAAATATTTGCCGGGCGTCGGGCCGCAGCGTGCTTCGGTGCTCAATAAGGAATTGGGCATTTACTCCTTGCACGATTTACTATATTACTTTCCATACAAATATGTAGACCGCAGTCGGATTTATTATGTTCGGGAGATTGACGGGACGATGCCCTATATTCAGCTGAAAGGTGAAATCTTGAGTTTTGAGACAGCCGGAGAGGGGCGCCAGCGCAGGCTGATTGCCCATTTTTCTGACGGTACGGGAGTGGTGGATCTGGTTTGGTTCCAGGGCATCAAATATCTGGTGGGGAGGTATAAGGTGCGTCAGGAATATATTGTATTCGGAAAACCCACCTTCTTCAATGGCAGGATAAACATGGCTCATCCGGACATAGACTCTGCTTCGGATTTGAAATTGTCGTCCATGGGGTTACGACCTTATTATAATACGACTGAAAAGATGAAGCGGAGTTCTCTCAATTCACATGCCATTGAGAAGATGATGAATACGGCGCTGCAACAGTTGCGTGAGCCATTACCCGAGACCCTTTCTCCCGCCATACTTGCCGGGCATCATCTGATACCGTTGACGGATGCTTTGGCCAATATACACTTTCCCGCTAATCCGGATGTATTGCGCAAGGCACAGTATCGGCTGAAGTTTGAGGAGCTTTTTTACGTACAGTTGAACATCCTGCGGTATGCAAAAGACCGTCAGCGGAAATATCGCGGTTATATTTTTGAAAGGGTGGGGGAAGTGTTCAATACTTTCTATTCCCGTAATCTTCCTTTTGAACTGACCAATGCGCAGAAGCGGGTATTGAAGGAAATCCGTAAGGATGTAGGCTCGGGAAAGCAGATGAACCGCTTGTTGCAAGGCGATGTGGGAAGTGGAAAGACGCTTGTCGCGCTGATGAGTATGTTGATGGCGCTCGATAATGGTTATCAGGCGTGTATGATGGCGCCTACCGAGATTCTGGCAAACCAGCACTATGAAACCATTCGTGAACTGCTGTATGGAATGGAAGTTCGTGTGGAACTGTTGACCGGTTCTGTCAAGGGCAAGCGGCGTGAAGCTATCCTTGCCGGTTTGTTGACGGGAGACATACATATATTGATAGGTACTCATGCCGTCATTGAAGATACGGTGAATTTTGCTTCGCTCGGTTTGGTGGTGATTGACGAGCAGCATCGTTTCGGCGTGGCCCAACGGGCACGGTTGTGGACAAAGAATGTACAGCCCCCCCATGTATTGGTGATGACGGCAACCCCGATTCCCCGTACATTGGCAATGACGCTTTATGGCGATTTGGATGTGTCTGTCATCGATGAATTACCTCCCGGACGTAAGCCGATTGTCACTCTTCATCAGTTTGATAGCCGTCGGATAAGCTTGTACCAGTCCATGCACAAGCAGATTACCGAAGGTAGGCAGGTTTATATTGTCTATCCGTTGATTAAGGAAAGCGAAAAGATTGACTTAAAGAATCTTGAGGAAGGATATCTGCATATTTGTGAGGAATTTCCCGAGTGCAGGGTTTGCAAGGTGCATGGAAAGATGAAACCTGCCGAGAAAGATGCCCAGATGCAGTTGTTCGTATCCGGCGAGGCACAGATAATGGTGGCTACCACTGTAATCGAGGTTGGTGTAAATGTGCCCAATGCTTCGGTGATGGTGATTGAGAACGCCGAGCGCTTCGGGCTGTCTCAGCTTCATCAGCTTCGGGGACGCGTAGGACGTGGAGCCGACCAATCGTATTGTATTCTGGTTACCGGTTATAAGTTGGCGGAAGACACAAGGAAGCGTTTGGAGATAATGGTGCGGACCAATGACGGTTTTGAAATAGCGGAAGCGGACTTGAAACTACGTGGTCCCGGAGATTTGGAAGGGACACAGCAGAGCGGCATTGCTTTCGACCTGAAGATTGCCGATGTAGCCCGTGACGGACAATTGCTGCAATATGTCCGTGAAGTGGCCCAAACGGTGGTGGATGCAGACCCACATGGCATGTTGCCCGAGAATGAGGTCTTGTGGCGACAATTGAAAGCGTTGAGAAAAACGAACGTTAATTGGGCTGCCATTAGCTAAGAAAAACGGTTGAATATACACTTTTGTTGTGTTTTATGTTGTAAAACATGTTTATGTGTAAGTCTCATATTAATAAAAGATTAAGGCTACTTTGTGGGTTTTACAGCTTTCTCTTCTTCAAAAAAATAGTTAATGATTGATGTCGCTTTTCAGAGAGAAATATTACCTTTGGGAGAATTTTTTTGAAAATCAATCCGGATATTCGTGTAGAACAAGTGGTGTTTGATTTGCCGAGATGCTTGCGACGGATATCAAAATGAATGACGAAACGAATGAATTTTAATTGGATAAAAACTGCTTTATTGGCTGCGACGGCAATGGTCAGCTTGAATTCTTTCTCGCAAGACCTGATTGCCCGCCAAGCCCCCATCGACAGAAAACTTAAAAGTGTAGATTCGCTTGCTTTGCAGAAACAGATACGTGCGGAACAATCCTTGTATCCGGGTTTGGATTTATATCCCAACTGGAATAACGAATTCGTACAAGCTTATGGCAACGCTATTGTGCCTGAGAACTATACATTTGATTTGACCGGTTTCTGCATGCCTACTTCAAATACCCGTATTACAGATGTATTCGGTTACCGTCCCCGGAGAAGAAGGGCCCATTACGGCTTGGACATCAAGGTGTATGTAGGAGATACAATTCGCGCGGCTTTTGATGGAAAAGTACGTGTAGTCAAGAATCAAGGTCGTCGCGGATATGGCAAATACGTCGTTATTCGTCACGACAATGGTTTGGAGACCGTTTACGGACACTTGTCTAAGCAGTTGGTTGATACGAACCAGTTGGTAAAAGCCGGTGAACCTATTGCTTTGGGAGGGAATACCGGACGTTCCACCGGTTCACATCTTCACTTTGAAACCCGTTTCTTGGGAATCCCCATCAATCCTGCACTTATGTTTGATTTTGAAAAGCAGGATATCGTAGCTGACTCCTATACATTCCATAAGGCAAAAGGCTCTTCCGGTACTGCACGTAGCATGGCGTCGGGTGAAGGTCTGTTCTATAAGGTAAAGAAGGGAGATACATTGGGACGAATTGCAGCACGTCAAGGAACCTCTATAGACAAACTTTGCAAACTGAACAGGATTACGCGTAAGACAATCCTGAGACCGGGACAAGTATTGCGCTGCTCATAAAAACGTAAAACAATCTCTATAGAAAGAGGGGCTTTAATAGATTTTAGAGTGCCCTCTTTTTCTTTTTCTTTAATTATTCCTATCTTTGCAGCGCATTGTGAAAATAGGCTGTATTTCAGCATAAACAAGCAAGGAAATGAAAGATACCAAGCAACAGTTTGAACATATCATTGCGGTTTGCCGTGACTTGTTCTCCAAGAAACTTCATGATTACGGTCCGGCGTGGCGCATTCTTCGTCCGTCTTCCGTGACAGACCAGATATTCATCAAAGCCAACCGCATCAGAAGCATTGAAACGAAAGGAGTGACCTTGGTAGACGAAGGCATCCGTTCTGAATTCATAGCTATTGTCAACTATGGAATTGTAGGGCTGATACAGTTGGAACTTGGCTATGCCGAGGCTGCCGATATGACCAATGAAGAGGCATTGGTGCTGTATGATAAATATGCCAAAACCTCTTTGGAGTTGATGCTTGCCAAGAATCATGACTATGATGAAGCTTGGCGCAGTATGCGCATCAGTTCGTATACGGATTTGATTTTGATGAAGATTTACCGGACAAAGCAGATTGAAAGCTTGTCCGGAGAGACTTTGGTTTCGGAAGGTATTGATGCCAACTATATGGATATGATTAACTATTCCGTGTTCGGCTTAATTAAGATTGAATTTGGAGATTGACAAGAAACATATTGTCGGAAAGGTTTGGGTGAACCTCTGTCGTTTTCTGCTGGGGGCTTTGTTCATTTTCTCCGGATTTGTAAAGGCCGTTGACCCGTTGGGCTTTTTTTATAAGATTCAGGATTATCTGACGGCTTTCGGCATAATTTCCTGGTTTCCTTCTTATTTGCCGTTGTTGTTGGGAATCGTGTTGTCTGCCATAGAGTTCTGTGTAGGTGTTTTCTTGTTTTTGGGTATACGCCGGAAGGTGGCGTCTGTATTGGCACTGCTGCTGATGGTGGTGATGACCCCTTTGACGCTTTATCTGGCTTTAGCAAATCCGGTGTCCGACTGCGGATGTTTTGGTGATGCGTGGGTATTGACCAATTGGCAGACTTTCAGTAAAAACGTGATGTTGTTGGTGGCGGCAGTGTCTGTATTCAAATGGCAGGATTTGCTGGTACGCTTCATTACACCGAAGATAGAGTGGATGATTTCCATGTATACGTTTCTGTTTGTGTTTGCGTTGTCCTTTTATTGTCTGGAGAATTTGCCGATACTTGATTTCCGTCCTTATAGAATCGGAGCGAATATCAAGGCAGGTATGGAAATTCCCGAAGGTGCCAAACCAAGCGTGTTTGAGAGTCGGTTCATATTGGAAAAAGGAGGCAAGCGTCAGGAATTTACGTTGCAAAATTACCCGGACAGCACATGGACGTTTGTGGAGTCGCGTATGATATTGAAAGAAAAAGGCTATGAACCCCTCATTCATGATTTTTCCATGATGAGTCTGGAAGCATGGGAAGATATAACGGACAGTGTCTTGTCGGATGAGGGATATACGTTTCTGTTGGTTGCCCATCGGATAGAAGAGGCAGATGACAGCAATATCGACCTTATCAACGAAATATATGATTACAGTGTGGAGCACGGTTACGGTTTTTATGCCTTGACTTCATCTCCGGAAGACGAGATTGAGTTGTGGCGTGACAAGACTGGAGCGGAATATCCTTTCTGCCAGACGGATGATATTACGTTGAAGACCATTATCCGTTCAAATCCCGGTTTGCTGTTGATAAAGGACGGAACGATTTTAAACAAATGGAGTGACAATCGGCTGCCTGATGAATATGTGCTGATTGACAGCTTGGACAACTTGGAACTGGGCAGGCAGAAGCAGGAAAGTGACTTACGAACCATAGGCTATGTGTTGTTATGGTTCATCATCCCTCTGATGATGGTGCTTTGTGTCGATATTTTAGTCGTAAGGCGCCGGGAGAGACAACGGCTCAGACGAGAATAGAGAATAGTATCAAATAGTAAATAATTAACCCTTTTAATAATAAAACAAAATGAGAAAAAACATTGTTGCAGGTAACTGGAAAATGAACAAGACCCTCCAGGAGGGTATTGCCCTTGCGAAAGAACTGAATGAAACATTGGCTAACGAGAAGCCTAATTGTGATGTAATCATCTGTACTCCGTTTATCCACCTGGCGTCTGTTACTCCTTTGGTAGATGCAGCCAAGATTGGTGTAGGTGCAGAAAACTGTGCAGACAAAGAGTCGGGCGCATATACCGGCGAAGTATCAGCTGCTATGGTTGCTTCTACTGGTGCAAAATATGTAATTCTGGGTCACTCTGAGCGTCGTGCTTATTACGGTGAGACAGTTGCTATTCTGGAAGAGAAAGTGAAATTGGCTTTGGCTAACGGTCTGACTCCGATTTTCTGTATCGGTGAGGTACTGGAAGAACGTGAAGCAAACAAGCAGAATGAAGTGGTAGCCGCTCAGCTGGCTTCTGTATTCTCTTTGTCTGCCGAAGATTTTTCTAAGATTATCTTGGCATACGAGCCGGTTTGGGCTATCGGTACCGGTAAGACTGCTACTGCGGAACAGGCACAGGAAATCCATGCTTTCATCCGCTCATTGATTGCTGAAAAGTATGGTAAGGAAATCGCTGACAACTGCTCTATTCTTTATGGTGGCAGCTGCAAGCCCTCCAATGCAAAGGAACTGTTTGCCAACCCGGATGTTGACGGCGGTCTGATTGGTGGCGCTGCCTTGAAGGTTTCCGACTTCAAGGGTATCATCGATGCTTTTAACTAATGGATAATGGAGAATTGATAATTGATAACGGGTATGTATGTGCTTGTTGTCGGTTATCAATTCCCTTTGTTTCTTATTATCAATTATCCACTATCAATTATCAATTATGAAAAAGCTTGGTTTACTTTTAGTTGCATGTTTCGCTTTTGCAACCATTTCTGTAGCGCAGAACAATATTGTGAAAAGTCTGGAACGTAATGTGCCGGGACAAGGTAAGGTGACTATCCATCAGGATGCGCGCATTGCGGCATTGATAGGTTCGGCGTATGTACCTGTCGGATCAGACGAACGGAAAGCGATTAAAAGTTCGGGTTACCGCATACAGGTTTATGCAGGGAATAATACCCGTCAGGCCAAGAACGAAGCTTATGCGGTGGCTACCCGCATTAAGGAACATTTCCCCGAACTTACAGTTTATACCTCTTTCAATCCTCCCCGTTGGCTGTGCCGTGCAGGAGACTTCCGCAGCATTGAAGAAGCGGATGCCATGATGCGTCGGTTGCGGGCTACCGGTATATTCAAGGAAGTTTCTATCGTGAAAGAGCAGATAAACATCCCCTTATAAAGAATTGTCATGTTAGGAAAAGAAGAAATCGTATCTCCTTCATTGGATGAACTGAAGGAACATTATCACCGCATCCTTACTCTGCTGGGTGAAGATGCCGGACGTGAAGGTTTGCAGAAGACACCTGAACGGGTGGCGAAGGCCATGTTATCGTTGACGAAAGGTTATCATATGGACCCGCACGAGGTGCTTCGTTCGGCCAAATTTCAAGAAGAGTACAGCCAGATGGTGATTGTGAAAGACATTGACTTCTTCTCACTTTGCGAACACCACATGCTTCCATTCTACGGAAAGGCACATGTGGCATATATTCCTAACGGCTACATTACCGGACTGAGCAAGATAGCCCGTGTAGTGGATATTTTCTCTCACCGCCTGCAAGTGCAGGAACGCATGACACTCCAGATAAAGGAGTGTATCCAGGAGACCCTGAATCCGCTGGGGGTTATGGTTGTTGTGGAGGCCAAACACATGTGCATGCAGATGCGCGGAGTAGAGAAACAGAATTCCATTACCACTACATCCGATTTTACCGGAGCATTCAACCAAGCGAAGACCCGCGAGGAATTTATGAATTTAATCAGGCATAATTCGTGACGGAGAACTCCCCGGATTGAATTTAAAGATTCAGGATGACTCTGTCTCCCAGCCGTTTTGCCATGAGGCTTTTTACTTTGTTCAATTCGTTGTAGCGCTCCATGATGCTGTTGCACTGAGTTTCATCGTTGGCTATGGCAGGGTTTTGCAATGCAGATAGAGTATGCTTCAATTCTTCGCAGACGATGGCATATTTGAAGTTAATCATTAACCGTGGGATTAGTTCATAGAGGCGTTCTTCGTCCGTCACCATTTGTTCTATCTGTGATTTCCTTAACTGATAGCGGTTGCTGATAAGTTCCACGCTCAGCTTGCTGATGACGGGGTCGGGATGCGCCACAAAATACCGTTCAGCGGTAAAACCCTCATTATGGATGCGTTCGGCAGCTTCCGTCAGGATTTGCCGGTGAAGCGGATTGTGGAAGGCAAGCTCGTCTTCTTTTAAATCATTGACAATGTATTCGGTTACAGTGATAGGAGTTTCCTGCCCCTCTTCATTGGTGATATTGCACATCACCCGTTCGCCATAGAGTACTACCATCTTCAAAATCAGCCGTTCATACTTATAGAACTCCTGTCCTTCTTTTCCTTCCTGCGGGATGAAAGATACATATTCTTCCGGAGGGAAAGGCGGAGGAGTTTCGGAAAGGGAACCGTCGGGCAGCAATTCAGACGGATAGCCGACGGCTTGCTGTGCATCAGGGGTGGTTGTAGCTGCTGTATGGTTACCGTTGGCAATGCCTGCTTCTGCGTTGGCTCTTGCGGCATTGGCCAATCGGCGCTCGCGTTCTGCCCGTTCTGCTTGTTGCCCGGCTTGCTTTTCGCGACGCTTGGCGACTTCGGAAACCAGCAGTTTGTCTTCTACATGCAGCAATTGGGCGCATTCCTTTACATAGACGTCGCGCACAATGGCTTCGGGAATGATGGAAATGCTCTGCACGAGGTTACCGATAAGCTCGGCACGCTTAATGGGATCTTTTCCTGCATCTTCAAGCAACAGATTGGTTTTAAAGCGGATAAAGTCCGTTTCATTCTCTTGTATAAAGTTCTGGAATTCCGTCGCATTGTGTTTGCGGGCAAAGGAGTCCGGATCGTCACCGTCGGGCAGGAGGCAAACTTTTACGTTCATGCCTTCTTCCAGCAACATGTCAATACCTCGGATAGAGGCCTTTATACCGGCAGCGTCACCGTCGTAGAGCACTGTCATATTGTTGGTGAAGCGATGAATCATCCGGATTTGTCCGGGTGTCAATGCTGTGCCCGAAGAGGCAACCACATTCTCTATGCCCGATTGGTGCATGGAAATGACGTCCGTATAACCTTCTACCAGAAAACAACGGTCTTGTTTTACAATGGCTTGTTTGGCAAAGTATATGCCATACAGCTCGTTGCTTTTATGATAAATTTCCGATTCAGGCGAGTTGACGTACTTCACCTTGACACCTTTGGTGGCACCGGCAAGTACGCGTCCTCCGAAGGCCACCACCTTGCCGGAGAGAGTATGTACCGGAAAGATGACCCGTCCCCAGAAGCGGTCGCGCAGTCGGTGGTCGTCCGTTTCGTAGCAGAGGCCGGTCTTGACGAGATAATCTTTTTTGTATCCTTTATTCAGGGCTTCCAGAGCGAGGGCGTCGTGGCTCTCGGTACAGTAACCCAATTGAAACTTCTCGATGATGTCATCGCGGAAGCCGCGGCTGCGGAAATAGGCCATGCCGATGCTTCTGCCGTCAACATGGTTCTTCAGGATATTCTGGAAGTAGTCGCGGGCAAAGTTGTTTACGATAAAGAGGCTTTCCCGTTCGCTCTGTGCTATCTTTTCCTCACTGGATAGTTCGCGTTCTTTAATCTCGATACCATACTTCTTGGCAAGGTACTTCAGCGCTTCGGGATAGGACATCTGTTCGTGCTCCATGATGAAGTGCACCGCATTTCCTCCTTTTCCGCAGGCAAAGCATTTGCAGAGTCCTTTGGCAGGGGACACATAGAAGGAGGGGGTTTTGTCATCGTGGAAAGGGCACAGGCCTACATAGTTCACGCCGCGTTTACGCAGGGTGACGAAGTCTGATACCACATCGTATATTTGTGCGGCATCAAGTATGCGGTCTATGGTGGGTTGGTCTATCATTGTCTCTTTTCTAACTTGTGCAAAAGTACATGATATTTCTTGGATAATCAAAAAATATCATGCAGGAAAGAGCAGGCCGGGGGAGGGCTACATCATCATAAGACTCCTGTGGATTGTAGTGTTGAGTTTTTCTTTCAATTATCCGGCAGGTGTGTGCAGTGACGAGAGGAGGTGAAAAAGGGAGTTGGCGGATTGTAATAAAAAGATGAGGAAGATATTTTTCATCCTGAAAAAAGTTATATTTTTGCACCCGCTTTTGAAAATTGTATTGGAGACATTTTTGTTTTTATATAAATTCAATTGGTATTATGAACATTTTTTGTAAGAAAATCAGTGTCCTCCTTTTGTGCGGAACATTATTTTGGGGCGCTTGCTCGGATGACGCACCGTCCGGAGAGGATAGCGGGCAACAAACTTATTCATTGGTAGTGAAAAGTATCACTGCTTCAGGAGAAGATTCCTTCGGAGAACTACGTGAAGTGTCTGTTTTTCAGTTTAGTGACGGCATTCTATACAGGACGCAGTTGCTGAATCCGAAACAAGACGGTACATCCAGCATCTCCGCGCTCAGCGGGTCGCGGCTATATTTTCTCTCGGAAGTGCAGTTGCCTGTTCAGGAAGAGAGCCTTACCGAAGAAGACTTGTGTAATATGGCCATTGGCGAGGGACTTCATGATAATTCCGCTCCGGACTTCATGTCGGCGGTGGTTCAATTGGAAAATGGTGCCGAGACACGCAGTAATCCGGAGGTCAGTGTGGCCATGAAACGTGGTGTGGCCCGTATCGACTTGAATACTACGTCCGATGATAAGATACGGATTGAGGAGATTATAGTGGAAGATGCCCCGGCCGAAACTTTTCCGTTTCAGGAAGGCGTTGCCGTGTCAGACAAGACGGTGAAATATGTGAAGACGTTTGAACCGGCATTCGGAGGAGAACAGCCGAGCGTATTCCGTATTTTTGAAAGCATGTGTCCGGTCCATGTCGTTTTGCGTGGTGCGTATGATGGGATTCCCATCAGGCTGAAAATGGAGTTGCCGCGTATAGAACGCAACAAAGTGTATGAATTGTCGGTACTTAACGTAGGGGCTACAGTGGAAGGAATTTTCGAAATCAAGCCTTGGGAAGAGGGCGAAACGGTGACCGGCAAGCCCGACGCAGACCATCGAATTCTGTTGGATGCCTCCCGGTCGGTCATACCCGAGGGAGTATCGGTAGACTATGAGAACAACATTGTAGAAGTGCCTATGACGGGAGTCGATGGCATGCAACTGGCGTTTCTTGCCGATACCCGGATAGACATTGCGTCTGCCGAAGGAGTTGTGGATGGCGTGATGCTGACCGACATGACGGTAAGCGAAGAGGCCGAAGGGATTGTCTCTTCCTTCAGCGTGTCTGTTCCGGCGCAAGGCAGCGGACGGTTGGGCTATTCGTTCATGGTACACCTGAAGAATGCGCTCATGACCGGTTCCTATGATTTCGTGGAAGTGCGTGTGGCTCCCAGCGACAAGCAGATTGAAACGGTAGAGATGGCTGGAAACGTGTGGATGGCCTTCAACGCGCGCAGCCGCGACCTCGAAGACCAGATTTATCCGTTGGACGGTGTCACGGTGGAAGACATGTACCGCACCAGCTGGATTAATACGGTCGGAGGTCTGTTCCAGTGCGGCCGTAAGTATATGTATGTGCCTTGGCAGGGATATAACCCTTCCAACAACTTGGGCAACCAGACTGCCGACATGCCTTGGCAGAACGATTCGCACATGCCTTGTCCCGAAGGATATAGAGTGCCCACCCGCAACGAACTGAACTCTTTGTTCCCTAAAGGTCAGGAAATTCCTGGTACTTATACGGCAGGAAACGGAGAGCGGATTACCGCCACACTCCATGTGGGAGAAGGTACGTTGGTGACTCCTACCGGTGTCACCGGCACGCAGCATTACGTGAAGTTTACTTCGGAAGATACCGGCCGTTACCTCATCATACCTTTGGCAGGCGGGAAGGGCGACAAATCGACTACCAACAATCCCGCTTTCGGAAAACGTGCCGTATTGTGGACCAGCCAGCGCGACGGATGTCCCGGAGGATATGCCTGGGCCTATTGGATGCAGTTCGAGGGAAAAGAGTCGGCGGTCATTGCCGAACAGCGATTGCAGATGGAGGCGTTCGCGTCCTTGCGTTGTGTAAAGAAATAGAGGAGGGCAGGACATGAAGATTATAAGAATTATAATGCTTTTGGGATTGCTGCCGTTGCTGGCCAGCTGCTCTTCGGACGGGCTTGGCTTCGACAGCGCTGAACAGGCCGGCGCAGGGCAGGTGACCTTCCGGTTCGGCTTGCAGGCAGATGTCATTGCCGGGGTGCGCACCCGCAGCGAACAGCCGGAACCGATAGCCCGTATGTGGTATGCCATAGCCGATGAACGGGGCGAAGTAATCAAGCCGTTGTATCAGAAACTGGAAGCCGACTTTTCCAAACTGACCATCGAAGGGCTGGGGCATGGTGACTATACCGTGGTGTTTCTTGCTACGACTCATCCGGAATCGGAGTTTGCGGTCGACGAGCCGGCCCTGCTGTCGGACGCCTGGTTGGTGAATAGCGAGGAGAAGGCACCGCTTGATGAGGCGTGGTTTTATAAGAAGATAGCGTTGCATATCGGCAGGGAGCAGGCTCCGGTGATGCAGACCGTCTGTCTGGAACCTTGTGTGGGCAGGGTGGATGTTGACCTGGACGTGTCGTCCGAATATATGTGGCGTTTTATCCGCCACATAGCGGTCTCTTTCGATGATGCCCAAGGAGTATATACCGGCATTCAGGCTGACGGCGAGTACGCAGGTGCCGGAGGAGTGGACGCGTACGATGTCACGCAGCGCCGTTCATTTTACTCGTTGCCCGGCCGGGAGGCGCTTTCCGGACGTATAACGATTGAGTCGGAGCGTAGCGACGGAACCTCTTTTGTGCAGGTTTATCGCTTCGGTGATTGCAAGGTAGAAGCCGGGCGCGTGTCGCATATCCGCATCGATTACCGCCATCCCGAAAGTGGCGAAGGCTTGCTCTATGTGCGCGAGGAAGATTTCTCCCGGTTCCGGGCGGATACCATGTTTCTGGCCGACGAGCCGCGTGAGGTGTTCTACGATAGCAATCGACGTTCCTTTCGGGTGAATGCCCCGTTGCAGGTGTCAGTATCCGATAATCATCAGTTGCTTGTAAAGTTCTTCTCGCCGGTGGGCATCAGTGATGTCAAGATACTGTGCCGTTTCAACAAAGTGAGTACGGAATTCTTCGAGTTGGCTCGTTTCGACCGTATTTATCCGTTTATGGAGGCATCGTTCCCCTTGCCGGTGGTCAGTTCGGAACGTACGTTTGTTTCGGAGAACGGTCGTCGGATAACGGTTCCGGCACAGCCGGAACTCTCCAATGACGACGTGACGTTGCTTGTCCGTACGGAAGACCCCTTCATGAAAAAGATAGAGCAGATAGACAGCCGGTGGTTTATCCGCTTTTCCGCTTATTCGGCCGATAAGGGGCATGCTTATTGGCGGCACATGGACCCCTTGCTTTGCCGTCACGGAGTGGCGTTGGCGCTCAACATGGCTTTCATGTTTGCTTCCGAAGAGTTCAATGTGGAGATGAATGCATACGAGGGAAAGCTGAAGGACAATGGAGGAAAACCGATAAATCTGGATGCCTTACGACAAAGAATCCGCAGTCATGGTGGTCTTGTGCTGGGACGTGTGGTCGGAGTAGGCGGCCTGGGTGGAGGCAATACTTATGGTCTGGCCGATTATTGTTATAAGGGTGTCTACTTTGATGCCACGGCGCCGGGGTCTCATCCGCATAGTTATCCCCGCCAGGCTATGTTTCACGAGTATGGGCATTGCTTGGGCTACAGTCATAGCAGTACGATGACATACGGCAATCAGTGGACAGTGCTTTGTGCTACGGTTTTTGTGGCCATGGGGCAAGAG
Source organism: Bacteroides muris (ex Fokt et al. 2023) (assembly GCF_024704895.1). Classification (NCBI taxonomy): domain Bacteria; kingdom Pseudomonadati; phylum Bacteroidota; class Bacteroidia; order Bacteroidales; family Bacteroidaceae; genus Bacteroides; species Bacteroides muris (ex Fokt et al. 2023). The sequence continues at coordinate 21,846 of NZ_JAMZEE010000031.1, forward strand.
GGCAAGTTGCCGGTATGTTCAAAAGAGCAGGTAGAGAATCTGCCTATGTAATGTGACAAAAAAAGAGGGTGTGTCAAAACCCTCTTTTTTTTTGCCATTTTTTATATCAGTCAGGCCGGGTGGTCAATGCACCTCTCCAAGGGGTTACTTCGACGGACAGTGTGAGGTAGTGGCTGTCTTTCTCATCCGGGGTGTCCGGAGTTATGGGAGTAGGGTCGTTTTCTGAAATGCGCGGATGCCCCAGGCGGTTGATTCCCGTTACGGAGAGTTTGTAAATATTGTTGCGCACTATGGCAAACTCCATAGGTCCCGTCACGTTATTGTTCCGATTGTCGTTGTGGCGGCTCCAGCAGAAGTAGTAACAGTAATAACCTGCCGCATCGTAGTCGTCCGTGCTCGATTGATAAAGGGTGAATTGCGCCTTTTTGGCGGCTTTCCTGAAATCTGCCTGCAACGTCTTGTTGTCAATGTTCTGCTCATGCCATTTTTGCCACAAATAGTCCGGACTGGTCTTGTCCGCACTGTAGACGGCTGCTTGTCCGTTGCTTTTTATGGCGAGACGGTTCTTTGGGGTGTTTCCGAATACGGCTTTATAGAATCTGCCGGTCTCTTCTGTCAGCAATGCCTTTTCGCGTACCTCTTCCCATGTCACGTAGAGCGTATTGGCGTAGAAATAAAGAATGGGGTCTTTGGCCGGATTCCCCTTGGCGTTTGCAATGGCATCCTGCAATTTCCGGGAGGCTTTGTCGGTTGCCATGATTTGCCCTTTGAGCACGATGCCGGTGGTGATGCCGTTCTGCTGCATTTCTATGCCGGGAATGGTGTTTTCGGTCACATAGCGCCACGTGTGGTAGTCTTTTCCGTTGTTCTTGATGACTTTTGAAATCAGCGAGGTGTACCATTGGCTGCGCGCGGTGGCATCGATGTGCCAGTTGCCTCCTTCGTAGTTGCCGAGGCAGAAGTTGAAGTAGTCCTTGAACGGATAACCTTTATCGATGTTCCGGGTAATTCCTTTTTTTATGGCAGCGTCCGTGTCTACCACATAGTTGGTCTGGGGGCCGTGTCTATATTCCGTTCCGCAAATCAGTGCATCGGCATTGGTACCGTCGTCCGACACGCGTCGCAGGTAGTAGAAGTCGCGGCTCATGTTCACCAGCGCCATTTTGGTCAGTTTCACCTTCAGGGTGGCATTGGCTTCGTCATTTCCCAGCACGTAGGTCTGGTCTCCGTTTCTGCTTCCGTCTTTGAAGTCGATACGTGCCACGGCGCGTTCCACCCGGATATTGCCTTTGTTGTTTATCTCTTTCTGTTCAGGGCCTTGGCGGTTCGTGCCGGAGAAGTTGAAGGGGGTGTTCTTTTGGGTATGTTTTTCCCAATGCTCCATTTTTCGGGGTATGTTCTTTTCGATGCTTGCTCTGTCTGCGGTAGACATCAGGAATCCATGCTGATGGTCTTTTCCTCCCCACACGGTTTCTCCTCTTATTATGTTGCCATTGGCGTCTTCAGTGATGTTTTCGGTTTTGTGTATCCATTCTTTCAGCATGAAGTGCTCCTTGAAGAGGTCTCTTAATTCGTTTGTCGGGTTGCAGAAGGCATAGATATGAATCCTGTCTTTTCCTTCATCCAGCGTACCGTCGGGCTTGTAGTAGGCAGCCAGTGCGGCTTTGTCTATTTTCTGGACGGTGCCGATGGTGCCTTTGGCTTTGTTGAGGGCTGTCAACGATACTTGTTCACCGCAGGCAATGAATTTGTCGTCTTTGTCGGCCAGCACAAGCAGGATGCTGTTCACCCGGTTCTCGTGTTCTTTTGTCGCGGTGTTGCTTGTACTGCCATCACTGTCTGCCTTATTGTTTTCGTTGTCCGCATTGATATTCGCTGTAGGCAGTTGCACCTGCACATTTACGTACACCACGTCTTTCGACTTTTCCGGCTTTACATCCGTTTTTACGCCTGCTTTTTTGTCAGTGGGGTTGCCGCAACCTGCAATGATGAAAATTACCAGTATGCTGATAAAAAAAATGTTCCGTTTGCTCTTTGTCATAGCATAAAGTTATTAAGAATTTCGGCATACAAAAATAAGACAAACGACAATGTATTCCAATTTTTAACTATTTTTTTTCTGATTTTCATGAATTAACATCAGTTTGGCACTATCGTTCTGCTTTATAAATTCTCAATCTCTTCTTCTTCTGCCAGTCGGGGGGCTGCCCGTCGCCATGTCGCTTCCGGCACAAGTAGGCGGATGAGCGAGGCGCACATTGCTGCAATCTTCGGAACGGTCGGCCGCTTGCAAGTGAACGACCCGGGTCGTTCGATTGAACAGCACGGGTCGTTCAATCGAACAACGGAGGCCGGCCGAACGAACGACCTTGGTCGTTCGCTTGCGTGAAAGCGTCCGGGGATGCTGTTCCCTTTTTTCGCAGGAAAAGGGAGGTTTCACCGGAAAGGCCGATGAACAGGGCGAAAGTCGTGGCAGGTGAAGGCTGTGCAGGATTGAAAATCACTCTTTGGGGCGGGGGTGATTCCGGCTTTCTTCTGCAAGGCGTGCGAGGATTTGCTCGGGCAGCGCCTCTTTCAGGAGGACGTGTTTTTCCTGGTCCAGCAGGTAGAGGACGGGCATGGAGGGGAGTATGTACGGTTCGTCGTCGGCGAGGGTGGGGGTGGCGGTCCCGGCAGTCCAGCCGTCGGGCAGTTCGTTTCCGCTACGGGGGCGTGCTTCGTGGCGGGTCGGGGATTCATGGTCGTTTTCGGTATTGATGGCGAGCACGGTGAGCCGGCCGTCGTGCAGCATCTGCTTGAATAGCCCGTCGTCGTGCAGCAGGGCGATGGCCTGGCGGCAGTGGGTGCAGTCGGGGTTATAGAACATCAGGAGCAGGCGCGGGGCGGAGGGGGTGGCGTGCAGCGTCTGTAGGTTTCCCTCCGGAGTGTGGTAGGTGAAGTCGGCGGCCGTGGTGCCGGGGCGGTTCTTCAGGGCGGCGGCGAGCAGGAAGCGGGGGCGCGACTTCTCGGTTTCGTCCAGCAGGGGGGTGCGGGCTGTTTCTTCCAGGAAGGGGATGAAGTGCTCCTCGCTCTGCATGGGCGAACCGGTGGCATAGAGGTACTTCTCGGCCAGTTCGGCCAGCAGCAGGTAGGCGGGTTTGTCGGCTTCGGCGCGCTGCATCAGCAGGTGCACGGCTCGGGTGCGGGCTTCGGCGGGCGCATGGGGGAAGAGGGAGAGGTAGTTGACGAGGTTCTGCTCCATGAAGCCGGGATTGCGGCTGCGCAGGGTGTCGGCGAAGGACATGCCGTCCCAGAAGTGTGCCAAGAGGTAGGAGGCGCGTTCGTGGGGAGTGCGCAGGGTTGCGGGGATGGCAGGCAGGGGCAGGTCCGGGGAGAGGGTATCAGGGGCGATACTTGTTGCAGAAACTGCCCGCAGCTGCGATTGGGAGGACTGCCGTGCGCTCCTGATGCCGCTGGTGGCGGCAAGCAGGAGGCATAGCAGAAAAATTGAAAGTCTGTCATTCATTTCTCTCTCTGGTGGTTTAAGAGCCTGTGTAAATTTTGTCCGATATTCTCAAAAGAAACTGAGTAAAAACTTCTTTAAGCAAAATTTAAACAAGCCCTTGAATGTCCGCTGATTATTCTTCTACACAACGGATGAAGCAAGCATCCTTACCGGATTGTGCCGCAGATATTCCAAATGGGTAAAAGTCAAAGGTAAAGTAGTTGAAATCCCACGCTATTACATTGCTAAAATCGACTCCCATATCATGATTCTGATTTATATTATATTTGTTAAGCCAATAAACTGCTCCCGGTCTCATATATATATCATAAAGGAGAGGAGAATTATTTGCTGTAGTCTCCGCTAAGAATGTATTTCGATAAGCGGCATATCTTAGTACTCCCACTCCTTTGCCGTCCTCAGGCGTGCTGCTGCCAAACCCCTCCCTATCATGATTTTTTCTATGACCGTATCCGGAAGCTCCAATGGGGAAAAACAGGTTCTTTCCATTTTTTTTATTGTAGACAAAGCACCCCCGCATTCCGCGTCGGGTCTGTTCATAATTGTACTCATAGACCTCTGTTATTCTATCCAAAGTTTCTTGAGATTCATCCCCATATAGCACTCCATATCCTTCTGCTATATCTTCTCCTTGGTATAGAGCTAAAAAATCTTCAAAAGAAGCTATGCGGGCTTTGGGAATTTCCGGGGTTCCAAACTCGGGTTCCTCTGTATTCCCCCAAGGACTGAAGTCAATTGATTTTATACTGTTCCATGTAGTATTCGTTTTATTTTCCGTGTTATTGGTGGCAATCTGTAACTTATCTGCATCATTTTGAAAACTACCCGGATTTATATTAATCCAAGGACTTGTCGGATTTTTATTGCACATTGCATCAATCGGTTGCTCTAAGTTCTGGAATTTGAACAAGGAGCCTTCTTCCAAAGGAGAATCTGTTTCCTTCGAACTTGTCCGTAGATTATGGGCATGCCACTTGGTTCCTGTTCCATCGAATAAGTCATCCGGAGCATCTCCTTGTCTGACGAAAATCAGATGATAACAAGTATAATTGTGATATTCTACCCGGATAATGGCATAACGGTTTTCCTGCTGGCCACAGGTTCCATTAAATTTGATACGAAAATCTATCGCAGAACCAGTCTCTCCTTTGATGGTATCGGTGGAAGCTCTTGTTTCGTCACTTAATGTAATAAAATTGTCTGTTCCACAATATACATACGCTTTCCAAGGACCTTCTGAAGTAAATGTTTCAAACTGTGTTGCATTTTCTCTAGGAAGACGTTTCAGTTGTACGTGAAAGTCGTTGTCGTTGTTATGGCTACGCCAAACTCCTTTAGGATTGACTATACGCCGCACTTGATAGATGACAGGATTTTGATTATCCTTATTGTCTGCATTTGATAGGGGACGACCATCGAAATCCGTACCATCTGTTGATATCTTACTACCATTCATAAATGTTACCACTATTTTTACCTCTGATTTGCGTTGATAGGCCACGTATGGATTATTTCCGGTATAACCGGTGTTTTTAATTAATTGTTTGGCACGGGTGTACATGGGTAATTGGACATGAAACACACTGTCGCCCTCATTCCTTACAATACATTTCCCATCACTATTATCTTGTTTGTCAAATGTCTCATACTCTTTGCTTTCACCTGACTCCGGCAACTTCTCGCCAGCAGGTATGTACTCACGTTCTCCTCTTTTATGACTTTGGTAATACTCTTCGTTAGAGTTTGCCGTTACATTCAAATCTTTTGTTTGTCGAAGTGATAAAAAACCATTCCACTGATTTTGGTATGGTAAATTCATATTCTTCCAATAGACAAAATCCGTTGCAGGATTATTGGGAGCCCATCTGTTATCCATGATTCGTGCTTCTATCTGTTCAATTTTTTGTCCCCCCGTTCTGATTTTAAGCGGAAGCATCATTGAGTGATTATACAGATAGGATATATAGTAAGGGTTGGGAACTTCGATACCGGGTTCAGGTTCTTCGTATTCGATGTGCCAGTCCACGTCGTTGGCATATTTGTTGAACTTCAGTGTCAGTTTATAGTGGTGGTTACGCTCTGCGTTATAGTCCGTATAGACATCCTTGCCCAGCATGAAGCGGTAAATGATGTCACCGTTGCCCACCCGGCCGTCAACATTGGAAACATAGTAGGCTTTTACTTCGATGTAAGTACCATAGGGCTTTTGGTCTTTATAGTATTTATCTCCGGGCTTGTTGTTCAGTCCCGGTGCATCCAGTTCTTTATCACCGTCTGCGTCCTGTTGTTTGTCTTTTCCTTTTCCCTGCATGTTTTCATAGAAGAAGAGTGCTTCGTTGGTTTCTCCATGAGCCAGTTTGGCATACTCCGCCCTCTTGCTGTCATATTCCGCTTTCGCTACAGAGACTCCTTTTTGCCCGTTGTCGATGTAGTAATAATACGGTTTACCTTTCGTGATACGTGCCGTCCAATGTTCATCGTAGCTTGTTCCTTCGGCATACGTAATGCTTTCGCCATCTGCGATAAGGTCTCCATAATCTTCAATGTCATCATCTGGATTCCGGTTGATGGTGCTTTTCTTGCCCAGATAGCATTCCGTAGGTATGTCCTTGATGGTAACCGACTTGAGGTAGATATATACATTCTCGTGAAGGTCGGAACCGTCGTATGCAATGGTTACTTTGGAAGCGGCACGGCGTATCCAGGCGTGCAATTTGACGGATGCCCGGTTTATAACTGCCACTTCATCGTTCTGCTCGCTTCCTGTAACGGTGAAATAGCCGAACATCTGGTTGTTGTTGGCTACTTCATCCTTATCCCATTGGAGGGAAATGCTTTTCAGGCCGTCGGCAGTTTCTATGGCTTTGGAATATGTTTCATTCGTAAGCAATTTCTCCATATTGGCCACCGCATAAATCCGATAGCGTCCGTAGGGGATTTTCAGTTTGAAGTCGGCATGGGGCGTCTGTGCTTCGGCGGGAGGAAGACCCGAGTCGGGATTATTATCCGGTCTGTCTTTATCTTCCAATTGATATTGCCCTTCGCCTGTTCCTTCGGTAAGCGGATATGTCTTCAGCAACTCTCCCTTTTCATTATACAGCAACACGCACAAGTCCTTGATATTCTTTATCACATTCCCTGCCGTACGCGTATTTCCATTCAATGCAGGAGTAAGGGGCTTGAACTTCACGGTTGCGCTGACGAGGCTTTCGCCTTCGCCTGTCTCGCCGCCGTTGTAGAGCGGGTCGTCCTGGCAGGCGGCACTGCCGAGGAACAATATGCACAAAAGTATGTAGGTCAAAAAATTGCGTTTCATATCTGTTGCTGTTTTTTGTATGTATGTTTAAGTGTGAAGCCTTCCGGCGTCTCTTTTCTCGAGGGGAGAAGGAGGGCTTCTCCGGTGTTTAGCGTTTCTTCGGGGCGTCTTTGTCGTCCAGTCCGAATACGGGGTCGAGCACTACTTCCCAGTAAGGTTCTACGTCCACTTCCCACTTCAGTTCCGCCTCGGAAAGGTTATTGAAATTCACCTTTACCTTGACGTGCGTGTTGCGGAAGAGTGAGGCCAGATTCGGCAATGTGGCGGTGTAGCTTCTTGCCACTTTAGGACTGTCCGGAGCAGTCGTCTCTTCATCAAAGCTCTCTTCCGTGTGGATGGTCACTTCGTACTCCTGCAGTTTCAGGTTTGCGTCCTTGTCTTTTGCCAATGTACCGTCGCTTTCGGGCAGGTAGACGGGTGTGGTGAATTTTGCTTCTTCTCCTGCTTTGAGGGCAGATACCTCTATGGCCTTGCTGAATGAATAGGCGACATCTCCGTCCTCTTCTCCTTCTTCGGGCTGCGGCACTTCGTAGTCGGTCAGCCATTGGTATTGGGTCGCTTCGCTTTCCGTCTTTTCCGATTCCGCCACCATCCATGTTATCCAGTCTTGGGCAGAACCTTCTCCGGGCAATATTGCTTTGTCAGGATTATCCTTATCCCCGGTATCTGCCACCCAGTATTTTCCGTTTGTATCTTTGTTGACATGCGGCATCAGATACATCCGGTCTTTGATGGCTTTCTTCAGGCTGAATCCGGTCACGTTGATGGCCCGTTTCGCGGTTTTGCCGAATGCGAAGGAGAACTTGGTGGCGGCGCGCACCACGTACAGCACTTCGGGCATGCCTTGGTAAAAGCCGTTTGCGAAGTCTTTTTCGTGCGCCTCGTCTTTTGGGGGAATAGTTATTTCGTAGACCGACGTCATCGGTATGCCGTTTCCCGCTTCGAGGGCTGTGGCATATTGGTAGCCGCCGTCTTTGTCTCCCAGTCCGAAGACATAGCCGTCTACGGGTGCTTTCCCATTTGCGTCGGGCAAGAATGCACGGGTGCTTGTGAAGTCTAGCAGATTGCCGTTCGTGTCCTCCAGTCCGTTGCAGTTGGCCAGCAGGTAGATACGTTTCTGGCAGCCGGCTTTCACCCGGAAAGTGTACTCGTCCGAGAGTTGTATGTTTGTCTCGGTGATGAGCCGGTTTTCTTCCACCTCCCATGCGCTTGCGCCGTCCGTATCGTCGCTCGCCTTCGAAGCGATGACGATTCGCAATTGATTGATATTTTCGTCATCGGGGGTGCCGTCGGCACGTGTAGAGGCTCCCACTACGGCTGTGTGGAAGGCCAGATACACGGTATTGTCTTCCTCGGCGGGGGGCTGCTGCACGATGGATTCGTCGTTGCACGAAGTAGCTCCCAGTAGGCCGCAGAGGAGGCAGATTCCGATGATATGTCGATGCTTCAATTCCATTTGAAAAGCTGTTCTTGGTTTGTTGAAAGTCGTTTGCCGGGTAGTCCGGTTTTTATGTGCCACGCATGCCGTAGTTGTTACAGTTCCACGTCATTGATGCGTACCACCCAATCGTTTACCACAATACATGTATTCAACCAGCTGTCGTTGCCGTCGTTGTTCTTTAGGAAGAAGAAGAGTGTCCAGCGGCTTTCGCGGTCCAGATACTCTTGGTCGTCCATGTCGTAGCGGTCGCTCTGCATCAGCAGCAGGTATTTGTTGAGGGGGATGTCTATCACGGTCGCTTTGTCGGCATGCCGTTTCACTACCAGCCTGGGAGAATTCCTGGCCATCAGGCGCGGCACGCTCAGTTCGGCATATGCCACTTCGATGGGTTCGGGCGCTACTCCGGGCACTATGACGGATGCTCCTGTCCGTGCCTGTCCTTTCACCCACGGGGTGTAGGTGACGTCGGCCACCGGCAGCAGGTCGTTGTCGTAGTTGAAGAGGGTGTTGTCGTCCGTAATCTCGAAGTCGAAATCCTCGGCTTTGACAATGCCTCCCGCCACTTGCTGCAGCACGATGCGTATGCCGTTGGTGTTCTTCATCATCTTTACCGTGCCTTCGTTGTAAGACTCGGCCGTTTCCATGGTGAGTTCTCCCCAGAACATATCGTGCAGCAATTTCCGTTCGGGCAGGCTGAGGCAGTCGGCGTTCAGTCGGGTCCTGAGCTCGGTGCGCTTGGTACTTGTGTTTACGGTGAAAGAACTCTTTTCGCATGCGATTCCTCCATATGCCACAAAATGGTATTTGCCGTCGGGCAGGTCAAGCTTCATCCGGTAGTTCTCGTCTTGCAGTTCTGTTCCGGTTACAATCTTGGTATCTACGTAGTCGTCGTTCTCGTCGTAGATATAGAGGGTGAGGCAGTCCACTTGGTTGGGGAACGCATTGGCGTACTCCATGTTGTAGTCGTAGACGAAGCGCAGCGATACGCCGTGGAGACACGGGTCGAGGTCTTCAAAGATGCGCTCGCACGAGGATAAGGCAACGGCTGCCAGCAGGGCGACGAGCACCCTGCCTGCGAACCTTGAAAATCTATTTCGCTTATTGCTTTGCATACTTGTTGCTTTTTTAGAATTCAATGTCGTTTATGCGAACCACCCAAGGAAGCACCTCGACAGAGAGCTTCAGGTAGATGTCGCCCTTCTCGTCCGGAGTTCCGGGGTCGACGGGGTCGGGGTCGTTTTCGCTAAGGCGCGGATGACCAAGGCGGTTGATGTCGACAACAGACAGTTTGTACACGTTGTTGCGAACCACGGCAAACTCCATCGGGCCCATTACACCGTTGTTGCCGTTGTCGTTGTGACGGTTCCAGTAGAAGTAGTAGCAGTAGTAGCCTGCACCGTCATCCTTGTCCTCGCTCGACTGGTAGAGGGTGAACTGATGGTCTTTGTTGGTGGCTACTTTCTTGAAAGCCGACAGGGCGGCTGCATCGTTGTGGTTCTTTTCATTATGCCATATGTTCCACAGGTGGTCGGGGCTCTCGGTATCATCACTATAGACGCTTTCCGACGGAGTATTTTTCGGTGTTCCGAATACCGCTTTCTTGAATTCCTCGTTTGCCGTTGCGTCAAGTGCGGCTTTGCGTACTTCTGTCCAGCTTACATAAAGTTGGTTGGAGTAAGCGTAAAGGATGGCATCGGCGTCAGAATTGCCTGTTGCCTTGTTGATAGCATCTTGCAATGCTTTGGGAGCATTTTCTGTTACCTGAATTTTTCCTTTAAACACGATGCCGGTACTGATGCCGTTCTCCTGGTTGTTCATGCCGGGGATGGTGTTCTCGGTGGCATAACGCCAGATGCGGTAACCGTCTCGACTGTGTCCGTTGTTCCATTCGTCATCGTTATCTTCTTCTTCTTTCTTGATAACGTCGCTAATCAGACTGGTGTACCACTGGTCGCGGGCTTTCTCATCAATGCTCCAAGTGTTGTTATCTTGGTGTCCGAGACAGAAATTGAAGTAGGTGTCAAAAGGATAGCTTTCGTCGATGCCTCCGCTCTTTTGTTCGGCATCGGTATCTACTACGTAGTTCCAGCTTTGTCCGCTGTCATATTCAGTTCCGCAGATTTCCACGTTATCGGCCAGACCGTTATCGGATACACGGCGCAGGTAGTAGAAATGCTTGCTCATGTTAATCAACGCCATCTTGTTCAGTTTGACTTTCAGCGTAGGCTTGTCGTCTTTTTCTGCTATGACGTATGTCTGGTCCTTGCTGGGACTGCCGTCTTTGAAATCGAAGCGTGCCACGACACGTTCCACACGGATATTTCCGATATTTCCGATTTCGGTGCCGTTGCTCAAGGTGTTTTTGCCCGAGAAATCAAAGGCATTGTTTTCAGTTGTAAAGTTGTCCCAATCGGTAAAATTCTTCGGAATTTGCTTGTTTATGTCTTTGCTGCTAGCCGTAGCCATCAGGAAGCCTGCCTTGTGGTCGTTTCCTCCCCAGACTGCTGCTCCTGTAGCAGTTCCGTTAGGTTTTTCTTCAAGAGTGGCAATCTCGTCAATCCATTTGTTGTCGGTACCGGACTTTTCGAAGATTTGTTTCAACTCCATTGTCGGATTGCAGAATACATAAAGATTGACTTGGTCTTTTCCTGCTCCAAGTGTCCCGTTGCCATAGTAAGCGGCCAATGCGGATTTATTGATTTTCTGGGTTGTGTTGACGATTCCTTCACGCACTACCGGCAATGAGTTGTGTTCGCCGGCAGCGATGAAGTTGTTGCTTGCATCCGCCAATACAATCAAGACGCCATTCACCTTGTTCTCGTAATCCTTTCCTATTTCCGTACCGTCTGTACTGGTTCCATAGTCATCATCCTTGTCTGAGTCGGTTTCACTTCTTGTGTTTTTTCCTCCTACGGGCAATTGTATGTTCACATTCATGTATACGGCATCTTCGGGATGTCCCGGGTATACGCCCGGTTCATTGCTGCCGTTCAGTTCGTTGTCGCTGCATCCTGCAATGGTACACATTGCCAGCATACCAATGAAAAAAATACTCCAGTTTTTTCTTTTCATAGCGTATAATTTATTAAGAGTTTATTTATTTCGGTGTTATATTCTTGTTGTTTCCTCTCCTTTATTCCGCGTCTTCGGCCATCTCTTGTCTTATGCGTTCTATCTGTTGCAACGCGTCTTCCGCTTGCGCCACTCCTTTCTGTAACGCTTGCTTCAGTAGTGGTTGGGCTGCGTCATAGTGCTTCAGCAGGGCGGCGTGTATGCCGCGTGCGTAGATGGCTTCGGGAGCATCGCCCGCCTTGCTCAGATAAGTTTCGGCTCCTTTCAGGTCACCGAGGCGTAGGGCAGTATTGGCAGCGTTGAGGTTTGCCACGGGGTCGTCGGGGAACATACGTACGGCAGTTGCGAAGGTAGCGTTATACTCGTCGCTGCCCGGTTCCATCTCCTGCGCGACGAGGTACATTTCGTTCAGGCTCAGCTTCTGAGGTTGGCTCTTGAGCAGGCTCCTGATTTCCGCAAGGTCTGTATAGGCACGTACCTCATACTGTACGGCATAGTCGGAATGGCGCAGTCCGGGATAGACTTCGCTCAGTAGGTAAGCATAGTCGGCGGGATAGGTTGCCTTGATTTTCCGGTCTTTCGCATCAGGGTCCAGGTCGCTGTGTATTAAGGCCAGAATGCCTTCTCTGTTCTTTAGTTGCGAGGAGGTTACGAAGCGCTCCAGTCCTTCCCAGTCTTCGGGCTCGAAGCCGGTGGTGAAGAGTGATTGGGGGAAAACATACTGCTTGCGTACATATTCTTTCAGGGTTTCAGTACGTCCCTTGGCCAGGCGTATGTTGTTGCTGTACGATCCTTCGGGCGAGGCATATCCCTTGATGCTGATGCTGATAATCTTGCTGTCTGCATCATTCTTCACGGCATCGATGGTAGAAAGAATCTTCTTCAGCTCCTCAGGGTTGCGTCGGTAGTCGGGATGTATTTCGGTACGGTTCACGGGGAAGTCGATGTAGGCTGAACCTTCAATCCGGTTGATTTTCTGCTCGGCCTTAGGGCGTATATAGGCGTACGCGGGTACGAAAGGTGTAGGTACGCGTTTTTCCAGCCGTAGTTTGCTCAGAGGGGTAGTGGTGCTGGTCAAGGGGGCGTCGCAACATCCGCAAGTGGTTTCGGTGGCGCTGAGCCGGGCTCTTCCCATCCATTTTTCATAGGGCACCGTCACGCGGTATTCTATCAGATTGCGTTCGCCGTTGCGATAGAGCCGTTCGGTGTCGGAGGCGTTTCGCAGGTGGTGGTAATAACGGTTACGCCCCGCAATGCGTATGGCAGGCAGGCTGAGGCTGTCGTCTTTAAGGGTGAGCGAAGGGGTGAACAGTACTTCACGGTTGCTTCCTTGCTTAAGTGCGGAGATGTCGAGGTCCATCGCCACGAATAGTTTGTCTTCTTGCTTTGAGACGGCTAGGTTTTGTACTGCTATCTGTCCGTCCGTCAGTGTTTGGCCGTCGGCTCCCAGTGCGCAACATAGGCATAACAAGCCAAAAATCATTTTCTTAGCTAATTTGTTCATAGTGTCCATAACCACCGGATGAATTTAGAATGTGTATACAAGGTTTACCGCGGCCTTGGTAGGACCGACGTAGTGGTGCGGTTTGTCTTTCTCGAGCTTTGTTCCGCAGTTGGCGCAAGGGTAGGCGTCGAATCGTGTGTAGACATATCCGAAGCCTATTTCGGCTTCCAGGTTCCAATGCTTGTCCAGAATCCAGGAATACCCGTATGCCGCACCCACGCCCAGGAACCATCCCTGGTAACGCCGGTCAGAGAGTTTGGAGAAGTCGCTTCCCAGAAAAGAGAAGTCGTTTTTCAGCCCGCCAACGTTGTATTGACCTCCGAGCAGGTGTGCTCCAACGAAGTGTCCTGCCCATCGGTCGCAAAACCAATAGCGGGCTTCAGGTTGAAGAAGCCAATGCTTCCACTTCCGGTCGTGCGAGAGTGTCCATCCGTTGTAGTTGGCAGATACGTCGAGCGTCCATCTGTCTGCCAATCCCGTTTCCACGCCTGCGTTCAGTGTAGCGAAGGCGTCGTATAGCAGATTACTTTTCAGAGCCACTTCCTGACATTTGGCTCCCATGCTGAAAAGACCTAAAAACAAAACCGCATAAAGTTTTAAAGTCATCTTTCCCATTATTTAAGATTTGTTAGTGTCATTAATATCTTAATCTCTTCTACTTATAGAGAAAAATTATCAAATTACCAATAAATTCCTAAAAGGAATCAAACAAAATTCCGTATGCCCAGCCTATATGTCGCTGGTGGTTGCAATGAAGAGTATTCAGCAAAAACATAGATACTGCCAGAATTACTATTCATTGTTTTTTTGTTGTACAATTACAATGTGTAATAGTGCTTTTTAGTTTCTATATTCTTTACAGTCTGCGCTTACGGACTGTAGTTTCAGGATTCATCTCTTCCCAAGAGACGGATTTGGGTTGCAAAAGTATGATAAACAGTGATAATATCCAAATGTTTCTTTGTTTTTTTATCTGGAATTCATGAATTTGTGAAATTGTATATCGAAACGTATATTGGAATGCGGCTTTGTACTTATGCCCTTGCAGCATGTTGTCATTGATTATTATGCTATACATCTCTTGGGAAGAGATGAAGTTTTGATTTTAACATCAGCTTGGTTCCATCTCTTGGGAAGAGATGTATTTGCCTCTGTATGTTTAAAGTAGGTCTAAAATGAGCTTATTGGCTTTGTCTATAATTTCTGTATTAAGTGAAGCCAGATATATCAGCGTTGTATTTTCAGAGTCGTGTCCCATTCCTTCGCTAATGACAGAAAGCGGAATGTTTTTGCTTTTGGCCACAGTGGCCCAAGAATGGCGGGCAACGTACATGGTGAGCGGTATGGAAAGTTGCAATATGCTGCCGATAAATTTTAATTTTTTGTTGACGAGGTGTAGCGCATTATTGTACTGTTTTCTTTCTTCTTTTCCTATCTTATGAATGATGGGGAGCAGATAAGGTGATTCTTGGGATATGTGGTATTTTTCGAGTATATCTTGCATATCTCGTTCCCATCGTATGCAAAGACGTTGTCCGGTTTTCTTACGTCGATAGGTGAGGATTCCGTTTTTCAGGTCATTTTTTTTCAGGTAAGCCATATCCACAAATGACATGCCTCGGGTGTAGAAGCTGAATAAAAACATGTCGCGTGCATAGTCCAATGAGGGGCAGTGTGACAAGTCCAGGTTTCGGATGTTGCGAATGGTTTTTATGGGCAGTCCTCGCCGTATGGTTTTCTCCACTCCCGTATAGACATTCTTGAAGGGGAATACTTGTTTCGTAAAGCCTTTCTCTACCGCCCGGTTGTACACGGCCCGCAGTATTCGGTTGTAGAAGGAGATGGTGTTCATGCTCACTCCGGTCGATTTGAGATAGGCCTCATAGGAAGCCGTCAAGTCTGCGTCGAAATCTTTCCAAAGTACATCCTTTCCCTGACGGAAGCGCATGAAGCTGTTGAGCGTACACGTGTAGGTCTCGCCGGTGCGCACTTTGCCCAGTCGGTGCATGCGGTCGATGTTTTCTTGCATGAATAGTTGTAAGGTTGCTTTGGGCGAAGCATTGTTCTTTGCCTGCTTGCTTTGCGTGGCGGCAAGCTTTGATTTGTTCTTGATAGATGCCATGAATTAAAAAAATTAAAGTGGATAAAATATTGCTGCTGTTTTGATGCAGCTTTCAGGAGGCAAAGATGTGGTTTTTAGTTGAGATACAAGTGTGTGCTTTGGCATCGGAGCACACACTTGCGCTTGGTTATCTGATTTTTTCCCGGATTTTGGTCAGGTATTTCTTCATTCCTTCCGCATCCTTATTGCTGATGATTTCCAGTAGGTTCTTCAGTTCCAGACGGATGTTCTCCACTTGTGAGGGGGTGCGTGGATTGAAGAGAATTTCTTGGAGCAGGTAATCATCTTCGCTCAGCAGACCTTTGGCGATGGCCATGTGCTTTTTGAATGTAGTGCCCGGAGCTTCCTGGTGCTTCATGACTGCCGAAAACACAAAGGTGGAAACAAAAGGAATGGATAAGGAATAGGCTACGGTTTCATCATGTTCGTCGAATGTATATTCAAAGATATTCAGCTTCATGGTCTGGTAGAGGTCTTTGAAGAAGATTTTGCCCAAGTGGTCGCCTTCGCTGATGATGATTGCATTCTCTGTATTCAGGTTGCTGAGGCTGGCGAAAGTGGGGCCGAACATAGGATGTGTCGACACGTAGCGAAAACCGCTTTCATCGTAGA
The DNA here is from genome assembly GCF_024704895.1 of Bacteroides muris (ex Fokt et al. 2023). Classification (NCBI taxonomy): domain Bacteria; kingdom Pseudomonadati; phylum Bacteroidota; class Bacteroidia; order Bacteroidales; family Bacteroidaceae; genus Bacteroides; species Bacteroides muris (ex Fokt et al. 2023). Next base: position 37,418 of record NZ_JAMZEE010000031.1, read on the forward strand.
ACTTCTTCAGCCCGGTCTTTACCGAGGCGATGTCGCTGATGATACAGTCTTTGGGCAGTACCGGCAACACTTGACGGAAAGCGTCCAGTGTGTATTTCACCGTAGCGGCATTTATGACTAGCTCCGGCTCGAATTCTTTGATTTCTTCCAGCGTGGTGAAGCGGTAGGTGTTATAGACAAAGCGCAGTTGGTGCGGGTTGACGTCGAACACGGCCGTCTCGTGCTGGAAACTCAATATGTCTGTAAAGAAAGAGCCCATTTTCCCGGCTCCAAGTATTAATATTCTCATGATGTTTAATGTGCTGATATTGGTGCATTGAATAATTACTTGTTTATAATTTCCATTTGTTGTCTCACGCTCTCTTCGTGTATCGCCTCAAATACCTTTTTGATGAATTCGGCATCCATGCCGCACAATGCGCCTTGCGAGCCGCGTTTCTCGAGAATCTCGTTGTAGCGTCCGGTTTGCAGGATGGTTATGTCGTGCTCTTTCTTGTAAGTGCCGATTTCTCGTGCCACACGCATTCGCTTGGCCAGCTCCTGAATAAGATTGTTGTCGCATTCGTCAATCTGCTTGCGTAATTCACTGAGATTTTCGGTGCTTTGCGTTTCCTTGCGGATGACGAGCAGGTTGAGGATATAATCGAGCACATCCGGGGTGACTTGCTGGGCTGCATCGCTCCAGGCACAGTCCGGGTTGCAGTGGCTCTCGATAATCAGTCCGTTGAAGCCCAAATCCATAGCTTGCTGGCAGAGCGGGGCAACGAGTTCGCGCTTTCCACCTATGTGGCTGGGGTCGCAGATAATGGGCAGGTTGGGGATGCGTCGGCGCAGCTCAATGGGAATATGCCATTGGGGCAAGTTACGGTAGAGCTTTTTGTCATAGCTGCTAAACCCGCGGTGGATGGCACCCAGACGCTTCAAGCCTGCATTGTTGATACGTTCCAAAGCTCCAATCCACAGCTCCAGGTCAGGATTTACCGGATTCTTCACCAGTACCGGGATATCTACGCCTTTCAGTGCGTCGGCAATTTCCTGTACGGCGAAAGGATTGGCGGTGGTACGTGCGCCTATCCAAAGAAGGTCAATTCCAGCCTTCAGGCATTCGTATACATGCTTGGCGGTAGCAACTTCTGTAGAAACATACATGCCGGTTTCTTTCTTTACCTCCTTCAGCCATGCAAGGCCGTCTACACCTACTCCTTCGAAGCCGCCCGGTTTGGTACGCGGTTTCCAGATACCGGCACGGAATAACTTGAGGCCTTTGTCAGCCAATTGTTTGGCTGTGCTCATTACTTGTTCTTCGGTTTCGGCACTGCAGGGGCCGGCTATTACCATAGGGCGTTTGTTCTCAACACCGGGCAATGTGATAGGTTCTAGTTCGAGTTCCATATTCTTTATTTGTTTAATAATATTCTTTATTTATACTCTTTTTCTTTTATAATTCTTTCCCTCTCGGGAGACCTTTCTGAACGCGGTTCCCAAGATTTACCAAAACGTCGGAGAGGATTTTACTAAATCATTCCTCTCGTTTTACTAAATCTCCGGTGGAGTTTTTGTAAACGGGGATTCCGGATTTAGGTGGTCTATCTCCTGCCTGTAAGCATTTATTTCATACTCTTGATGCGTTCCAATGCTTCTGCCAGTTTATTGTCCTTACAGCAGAGTGAGATGCGGATATGCCGTTTCCCGTTGCTTCCGAAGATAAACCCGGGAGTGATGAATACCCTGGCTTTATGCAGCACGCGTTCGGTCAGTTCTTCTACGTCTGTACAACTGTCGGGAATCTTGCCCCAGAGAAACATTCCTACCTGCTTTTCGTCGTAGGTACAACCCAAGGCATGCATGATTTCTCCTGCCATCCGGCGGCGGTTACGGTAGTTCGCGTTGTTGCCGTCGTACCAGTCCTGCTCTGCTTCCAGAGCGGTGGCGGCTGCCAGTTGCATGGCACGGAACATACCGCTGTCGATGTTGCTTTTTACTTTCAGTATCCATTGTACGAAGTCGGCATTCGAGGCAAGCATGCCGATACGCCAGCCCGGCATATTGTGGCTTTTGCTCATGGAATTGAATTCTATGCAGCACTCCTTGGCACCCGGAATGCTGAGGATGCTGATGGGATGTTCGTTCAGGATGAAACTGTAAGGGTTGTCGTTCACGATGACGATATCCTTGCGGCGTGCGAAGTCCACCAGCTTCCGGTACAGTTCCGGTGTTGCATTTGTCCCTGTGGGCATATTGGGATAGTTGGTCCACATCAGTTTTACACGACTCGTGTCCATCCGTTCCAGCTCGTCGAAGTCGGGCATCCAGCCGTTTTCTTCTTTCAGGTCATAGTTCACGACCTCGGCGCCGAGAATCTTGCTTAATGAAGTATAAGTAGGATAGCCGGGATTGGGAACCAATACTTGTTCGCCGGGATTGACAAAAGCCAGTGTCACGTGCAGGATGCCTTCTTTGGAGCCGATGAGCGGTTGTATCTCTGTGTTGGGATTCAATGCTACACCGTACCATTTTTTGTACCAGTCCGCAAAACCGCGGCGCAGTTCGGGGATGCCTACGTAGGGCATATAGCCATGTCCGTCTGGATTGCAGGCGGCTTCGCAAAGTGTTCGGATTGTTTTTTCGGAAGGTGGCATGTCGGGGCTTCCGATGCCCAGGCTGATGACGTCCTTGCCTTCCGCATTCATTTGTGCCACTTCTTTCAGTTTTTTCGAGAAGTAGTATTCGCTTACGCTTGCCAGACGTTCGGCCGGCTTTATCTTAGATGTTTGACTTTCCATCTTCATATTCTCCTAATATTTTCAGTTCTTTGGTCAGCGGTGTGATGGCCGCAATGGATTGTTTATATCTCAGTACATTGTCGAACACGACATCTACGTAAAACTGGTATTCCCATTCCCGTCCGATGATGGGCAGTGATTGTATCTTGGTCAGGTTGATGCGGTAGAAGGACAAAATGGACAATACCTGAGAAAGGCTTCCTTCGGTATGGGGAAGGGTGAATACCATGCTTGCCTTGTTGACGTCCTTGCTACGGTGCCGGTTCAGCTCATCCACTTGCCAAGGGTCGGCCACTACCAGGAAGCGGGTGAAGTTGTGCTTGTTTGTTTCGATGCCTTCCTGCAGAATCTTCATGCCGTAACGCTCTGCGGCTGCTTTGGAGCAGATGGCGGCATGACCTTTCAGGTTTTCTTTTCGGATGATTTCGGCACTGCGGGCAGTATCTTCGCCTTCCACCACTTTTATACCGGGGTGCTGTCCGAGGAATTCACGGCATTGCATCAGGGCGATGGGGTGGGAGTTGACCTCAGTAATATCATCCCAGTCTTCATCGGGCAGGCAAACAAAACTATGGGAAATGCGCAGCTTGTACTCGCCGACAATCTGTGCGCCACTTTGGCGTAATAGCTCATTGTTGTGCAGCAGACTACCTGCAATGGTGTTTTCTATTGCCAGCATTCCTATGGTCTGACTGTCTTTCTTGATGGCGCCGAATACGTCTTCAAAGCTGGCGCAACAGATTAACTCTATTTCTTCTCCTTCGAAGTACTTGTGTGCGGCGATGTCGTGATACGAGCCTAATGTTCCTTGAATGGCTACCTTTTTCATTATTCTTTATTTTCTTGGTTATGCTATAAAAAAATCCCGCTTCCATACGATGGAGCGGGATTCAGTATATTTACTTGGTTCTCTATTCAGTCCTTAAGCATCACTGTCACTTGATACATACAAACTCCCGCTCTACTTTCTGGCTAAAGTAAAAGTAAAAAAAGAAGTAATATGCATAAGTAAATGACTTCATACTTGTATTCTCTGTTTTTTTGGATTACGCGACAAAAGTAATGCTTTTCTTTTATATACAAACAAAAAACAATGTTTTTTTTAGGGATAGTAGCAATTTAACTTATTTCCCTTTGATTTGTACAATGACTTGAACCGGACGATGGTCGGATGCAATGGTATCTTCTATGACTTTTCGGTATTGCACATCAAACCGATACCCATTCTTGGAATAGCCATAGATGTAGTCTATACATTGGTTGGGACGGTCTGCCGGGAAAGTACAAGAGGTTGTGTCATTGAGGGTGGCAAAATGTTTTGCCAATTCCAGCTGAGGAGCGCTTGCTGGTGCAGAGTTCATGTCGCCTGCCATCAAAATGGGCTTATCGAGGTTTTGCAAGGCTTTTTCTATCAATGGCACGGCAAGGAGCTGGTCCTCTGGAGTGAGAGACTGGTGTGTGGCACAAAATACATAATCTTTATATTCTGCAATAATGAAGGTGCGTTTTTCTTCCCGTCCGGGCATTGGAATAATCTCGTATTTTATGGGTATCTCTCTGGAGAGAATTCCGATGCCGTAGCTTCCACCCTGAAAAGGAATGGCTGCTGCATAGGTGCCGTGCATTCCGGTCAGTTTTTCTAGCTCTCCAAGAGTATGGATTCCTTTGTTGCGCACCGTTATACTGTCAAGCTCCTGCAGGGCAACTATGTCAGGAGAAGTTTGACTGATAACATTGGCAATGCGTTGGTAATTGTACTCCTTGTCCATGCCGATGCAATTATGTACGTTATAGGACAGTATGTTCACTTGCTGTGCATGGGCAGGTGCGAACATCAGTACAAAAAGTACTGACAGAAACAAATTTCGTTTCATTGGCGGCAATAATTGAATTTGTTATAATCCCAGGATATTACCGGTTCTTCCCTCCGGCTGGTTACCATATTGTCCGTTAAAGTTCTGTATTTCCTTAGGATTGAGTTCCAGTCCTTTCTTCATGTCTTCTGCAGAACCTTCCTTGTCGCCGTTCAGCAACTTGGCACGTCCGCGCTCATGATAGGCCTCTGCGAAATTGGGGTTCAGTTCTGTGGCTTCCGTAAAGAGCCCGATGGCTTCTGTCAGCTTATTTTGGGTGATGTAAAGCTGGCCTAAGTAGAGGAAGGCTTGTTCGTTAAAGGGATTCAGCTCCGTTACTTTCTGATAACTGCTTTCAGCTTTTTCTTTGTTTCCCGTAGCTTCTTCTATCTTTCCGCGGAGCAAGATGGCACCTTCGTCTTCCGGGTCTTGTGCCAGAATGGCGTCTATGTCTTCCATCGCTTCCTTATATTGTTGCATTTGTGCCAGAGCCTCGGCACGGAGCAGACGGGCTTCAGTAAAATCATCTTTCAGTACGATGGCTTTCGTAAGATGGGCGATGCACATGATGCCGTCTCCTTGCCCATTGTCCGCTTTGCCTAGCAGGTAGTGTGCTATGGCGTTGCCCTCTTCTATCTCGATAGCCTTCTTTGCTGCATCTGCCATGGCAGGATAATCTTCCTGCATGTAGCATACGTTGGCAAGACTGAGGTAGGAGGAGGTATGTTCCGGTTCTATTTCGGTCATGCGTTCCAGCAGTTTGTGTGCCTCGTCCAGTTTGTTGGTCTGGATGCAGACTTGGACGAGATATCCCATGGTTTCAAAGTCTTCCTGAATGGCAAGAGCTTCAGTAAAGCATTTGATAGCGTAGTCTGTACGGCCCATGCGTTGTGCACGCATACCGTCATACTTGAATATCTCAAAATTCTTCTGTTCGTTTTTTTGTTTCTCATTTTTCGGATTGTCTGACTTGCCGGAGAAAAAAGATTTAAAGAATCCCATAAGTGATTACAAATTAAAGAATTAAAAATTAAAAAGGAAAAGGTGGGCATGGCTGATAAGTGATGTTCCTTTCAGTGGCAGGGCATTCTTTTCCAACGGCAAAAGTAGTGAATTATTTTTTGATTTGAAGCATTCCGTTGACAGCAATTACCTTGCCTTCGTCCAACAATCCATGTAACACATCGATGAACATGTTTTTATCAGCCGGTATTTGTTCTGCCAAAGTGGCCGGAGTTTGTTGTTTGTCAGATAGGGCTTGAAGAATCTTTTCAGAAAGTTCCTTTTCCGAAAGGTGGTCGGAAGTTTTCTTGTTCCTCAAACTGATGCAGGTATCGCATTGTCCGCAGTCGTGTCCGTTTTTCTCTCCGAAGTAGTGCAGCAGCATCCGGCTGCGACACACGGTGTCGCTGCTCACGTAATCCAGCATGGCACTTATGCGTTTCTCGTATCGCTTTTTGCGTTCCTCGTACACGGCGGGAGGAATTTGCAGGTGACGCATTTCAACTCTCTCTCGCGTGTATATTATATATGGTGTCTTTTTGCGGGGGATGTAACTGACGATACGTAGCTTGGCAAGGTGGATGAGCTGTTCATACACTTGCCGGCGTGTGAGCCCGGTGCGTATGGCCAGTGATTCTTCATTGATGAAAGCATGGTCTGTGAAGACTCCGGTATAGGAGCGGAGAATGGTTTGGATGAGTTTGTCCATGTCTTCGCCGAGTTCCCTCAGTTTATAAAGCTCGTCTCGCCGGATAGTGAACAGTAGCCGGGATGCGTTGTCTTGTTCATCTGTATATTCCAGGTATCCCGCTTGTGTCAGAATCTTTAAGGCACTGTCCACGGGAACGGGGAAATACTTGAACTTTCGGCAAAAGTCTTCTATATTGAATTCGCGTACACAGCCTTGTCCATCTCCCATTGCCATCTGGTAATAGTATTGAAGATGCTCATATACTTCTTTTATATACTCTTTTTCAGGAAAGGTGTCGGGAATGCGTTTGTGCAGTGTTGCCTTGTCCGACTTGGCGTAAAGGACGACCGCGTAGGCTTTTTGTCCGTCCCTTCCGGCACGTCCTGCTTCTTGAAAGTAGGCTTCGATGGAATCGGGCAAATCCATGTGGATGACAATCCGTACATCCGGTTTGTCTATACCCATACCGAATGCATTGGTGGCGACCATGACACGGCTTTCTCCTGTCTGCCAGCGTTGTTGACGGATGTCTTTGGTGGCGTCATCCAGTCCGGCATGGTAGAAATCTGCGGTGATGTCTTCGTTGTGTAGCAGTTCGGTAATTTCCTTGGTGCGGCGACGGTTGCGCACATAGATGATGGCGCTTCCGGGCATACGGCGCAGGATGTGCAACAGCTCTCCCGTCTTATTTTCTGTTTTGCGGACGATATAGGCGAGGTTTTTGCGTTCGAAACTCATACGGAACACATTTTCCTTACGGAAATGCAGACGGGCCTGGATATCTTTCACTACTTCCGGAGTGGCGGTGGCTGTCAATGCCAGGATTGGTACGCCGGGCAGCAGTTTGCGTATTTCGGCTATCTTCAGATAGGCTGGACGGAAATCGTAGCCCCATTGTGATATGCAGTGGCTTTCATCTACCGTAATCATACTGATTCTCATCTTTTGCAGTTTGGTGCGGAAGATTTCTGTATCGAGCCTTTCGGGAGAAATATAGAGAAACTTGAAATTGCCGAATATGCAGTTCTCCAATGTGACGATGATTTCCTGCCTGCTCATGCCCGAGTAGATGGCAAGTGCCTTGATTCCTCGCTTTTTCAGGTTTTGTACCTGGTCTTTCATGAGGGCAATCAACGGGGTGATGACCAGGCAAAGTCCTTCTTTGGCAAGCGCCGGAACCTGAAAAGTGATGGATTTTCCTCCTCCCGTGGGCATTAGTCCCAAAGTGTCCCGTCCCTTGGTAATGCTGTTGATGATGTCTTCCTGTATCCCCCGGAAGGCGTCATGACCCCAGTACTGCTTTAAAAGCTTTATCTCCAATCCACCCCCTCCGGTTCCCCCGTTATCGGGAGAGAGCAATCCCGCAAGGAGGGGAGTTTTGAAGTTGCTATTGCTGCTCATTACTTTACTGGACTTTTTTACTACTTCTTATCGTTGAACTGATGTTTTCTCCTAATTAAGTATTAGTGATTAATTATCTTATAGTATCAACCGATATTTATCATTTCCTTATATAATGCAGTATTATCCTTATTTCCTTCTTACGGGATTATCCCCCCCCTATAACGGAGAACCGGAGAGAGGGGGAGGGGAGAGGCTTTTAATTCGGTTTTATGTCTTCAATCTGCAATTGTACCTCGCCTCGTTTATGGGTATTTTCCTCAATGGAATAGCAAATGTCGAAGGAACGTTTGGTCTTGATGAAGCGTACGTGAGAACTTTGTCCGAAAGCGATGCCGTTCATCACATTGTTTGATTTGTTGTCCACCAATTCCAGCTTGATATGTTCCTGGTCTCGCCCTACGACTTTACTGGTACCATAATCATAGACATTGTGCGTGCAGAAAATGGGTTTGGCATTGTCCGGACCGAATGGATTGAATTTCTTAAGGTCGCTGAAGAATTTCGGAGTGATGTCTCTGAAATCAATCTCGGCATGGATATCGATGACGGCACATGTCTGTTCCGGCAGGATGTTTTGTGATACGAACTTTTCGAAACGTTCGATAAAGGCTGGTACATTTTCCACCTTCATGGAAAGACCGGCAGCGTAGGTATGACCTCCGAAGTTTTCCAGAAGGTCGCGGCAGTATTCAATAGCTTTGTAGACGTCGAATCCGGAGACGGAACGGGCGGAACCGGTTGCCATATCATCCGTACGTGTCAGTACTACTGCCGGGCGGTAATAGATTTCCGTCAACCGGGAGGCAACGATTCCGATGACGCCTTTATGCCAGTCTTCATTGTACAATACAATGGAACGGCGGTCGACAAGTCCGTCCAAATCGGCCACAATCTTATTGGCCTCTTCGGTCATGGTTTTGTCCAAGTCCTTGCGGGTCTCGTTGTATTGATTGATTTGTCCGGCTTTCTCCAGAGCAAGAGAGAAATCTTTTTCAGTAAGCAGGTCAACGGCTTCTTTTCCGTTCTGAATACGTCCGGAGGCATTGATACGGGGACCTATTTTGAATACAATGTCACTGACAGTGATATCCTTGTCCGTCAGTCCGCATACATCAATGATGGCTTTCAATCCTACACTGGGATTGCTGTTCAACTGCTTTAGGCCGTGGTAGGCAAGAATACGGTTTTCACCCATAATGGGGACAATGTCCGATGCGATGCTGACAGCGCAAAGGTCTAATAGGGGAATCAGGTGATGGAACTCGATGCCATTGTTGATGGCAAATGCTTGCATGAACTTGAAACCTACGCCGCATCCGGACAGATGCTCATAAGGATAGGTGTTGTCTTCCCGTTTGGCATTCAGAATGGCTACGGCAGGAGGCAGTACGTCATCGGGGACATGATGGTCGCAGATGATGAAATCAATGCCTTTCTCCTTGGCATATGTGATTTCTTCGATGGCTTTGATACCGCAGTCCAATACAATAATCAAGCCTACACCACTCTCTGCGGCATAGTCTATTCCTTGGGTTGAAACTCCATACCCCTCATTGTAACGGTCGGGGATATAGTAGTCGATGTTCGAATAGAACTGTTGAATAAACTTGTAGACCAATGCCACAGCCGTGGTACCGTCTACGTCATAATCTCCATAAACAAGAATGCGCTCTTTCTTTCCCATTGCCTTGTTCAGGCGTTCTACGGCTATATCCATATCCTTCATCAGAAATGGGTCGTATAGGTCCGGTAGTTGGGGGCGGAAAAATTTCCGGGCATCCGCTGCCGTTGTTATTCCCCGCTCCGCCAGCAATTTTCCCAATATTGGGCTAATTCCCAATTCTTGGGCCAGTTGTTGGCTTGTTTCTGCCTGTTCGGGTGTAATGGGTTGATAATTCCATTTGTGAGTCATTTTATATATTGTTTTTTCTTTTTCTGTCTCAATATGTTGGGGAGCAGGAAGGTTCAATACGTGCACTCTTCTCCAACAAGGTGTAAAGGTATGAAAAACTCTTGAAATGGAGGTGAATTCCAGAGAAAAACTTTATAGGTATACATAATTCTCCGTCGAAAACCTTTATTTTTGCATCTGCTAAAAAAGAATTGTTATGCTTGTCCTTATCTCTTGTGCGAAGACCATGGCATCACGCTGTTCGGTTGTCGTGCCTGAAGTCACGGTGCCGAAATTCGAAGCGGAGGCTGTGCGTAATGCGTTGGAAATGTCGCAGTATCCAGTATCCGAATTGGAAAGGCTTCTTCGGGTGAATACCAAAATTGCCACCGAGAACTGTTTGCGTTTTCATGATTTCTGTTCGGAAGAGAATCATCCGATGCCGGCTATTTGCGCCTATACCGGAGCTGTTTTCAAACGCATTCTTCCGAAGGATTTTTCAGTGGAGGATTTTCGTTATGCGCAAGAGCATCTGCGTATCACTTCTTTTCTTTATGGGCTGCTTCGTCCGCTGGACGGCATCAAACCCTATCGTCTGGAGGGAGATATCCGCTTGCCCGAAAAAGGGGGAGTCTCCATGTTTGATTATTGGAAACCCTTGTTGACGGACTGTTTTATAGAAGAAATTAAAAATAGTGGTGGTGTTCTTGTTAATTTGGCAAGTGCTGAAATGAAGGACTTGTTTGAATGGAAGCGGGTGGAGCGGGAGGTGCGCGTTATTACGCCTGAGTTTCAAGTGTGGAAGGACGGGCAGCTGAAAACCATCGTCATCTATGCCAAGATGTGCCGGGGAGAGATGACGCGTTTCATCGTCAAGAACCGCATAGGGCGTCCTGAAGACTTGAAAGCCTTTGCTTGGGAAGGCTTTGCTCTGGATGAGAGCCGCAGCACGAATCATCATTGGCAGTTTACGCTTTTCCCCTGAGAGGGGGCGGTTTGTTCCCTTCTTAAAAATGTTGTTTGCAGAAAGTGGGTTGTTGATAGCTTGGCCGTATTTGATGTGATATAAGTCTGTACTATTAACGTGAGTTCGGGATAAGAACTTTATTTTTTTCAACCAAGCAAAAGACATAGAGTATTGGGCGGCCTGTCAAGGTC